>CALWRN010000001.1 GCA_944383975.1 uncultured Clostridia bacterium
AGAAAACTTTTAAAACTTTTTGATATGACAGAAGATGATGTTAAAAATGGTAATATTGCTAATCTTCCAAAATTAATAGAACTTAAAGGTGAAGAAAAAGTTGCAAAGGAATGTGAAATTGGCGTTCCTACTTTAAATGATATTGCAAAAGAATTGTTAAAGCCAGGTCGCGATATTCGTGAAAGTATGCCAAAGCCTGTTCTTAGAAGTGATGTTATAACACTTGAAGACTTAAAAGAAGGAATGGTATTTACAGGAACTGTTCGTAATGTTGTTGACTTTGGTGCATTTGTAGATATTGGAGTTCACCAAGATGGACTTGTTCATATAAGTCAAATTTCTGATGCATTTATAAAGCATCCATCTGAGGTTTTAAAAGTTGGACAACAGGTTGAAGTAAAAGTTATGAGTGTTGATATTGCAAAGAAAAGAATTTCTCTTACCATGAAAGGTATTGAAAAAGAATAAACATTTCATAAAAATATAGTTAAGGTGTTGATATGAATAGATGCCCATATTGTAATACAAGTTATAATGAAATTTTGCAAACAGGTTTTGTTGGCTGTCAAAGGTGCTATCAAGAAATTGACGACTTGAAAATAGCTATTAAAAATCTTTATGGCAATAAAAAACATAAGGGTAAAAAACCAGTAGGTGATAATGGAAATTTATGATGATATAGCAATTTCGTCAAGAATAAGGCTTGCACGAAATGTTGATGGATTAAAATTTTATACAAAATTGCAAAGTGATGTTGAAGCCAACTATATCATTAATTCTGTAATGAAAACATTAGAAAAATTTGATGTTTTCAATTTTTTGCGACTTAAAGACTTATCTTTAAATGAATGTAATGCTTTGTTTGAAAATCACCTTATAAGTAAGGAACTTATAGAAAATAAAGATATTTCTGGTGTTGCGATAAGCGAAGATGAAAAAATTATTGTTATGATTAATGAAGAAGATCATATAAGAGAGCAATGTTTGGAGAAAGGATTTAATTTATATAAACCTTTTAGAAGATTAAGCAAAATTGATGATGAAATTCTTTCAGCTCTTCCAATAGCCTTTGATAAAGAACTTGGATTCATTACAGCAAGTCCTTCAAATTTAGGGACAGGAATGAGGGCGTCAGTTATGCTATTTTTGCCAGCATTAGAACATACAGACAAAATGAATGAAATATATTCTCGTGCAGGAGAAAATGGTTTAACCATAAGGGGAATATATGGAGAAGGAAGCCTTGCAAAAGGATATTTTTACCAAATTTCAAATCAGGCATCTTTAGGGCTTGATGAAAACGAGATAATAGACAAGGTCAGTGATTTTATTTATTCACTATGCGGAGAAGAAAAAGAAGCAAGAGAAATACTGCTTGAAAATGATAAGGATAAATATAAAGATATGTCGCTTAGAGCATATGGAATTTTAACAAATTGTTATTCATTATCTGAAAATGAAATGATAGATCTTCTTGCAAAAGTGAAATTAGGACAGGTTTTAGGCTTTATTGAAATATTGTCAAATGAGAAATTCCAAAAGTTGTTTACAGAAGGTGCAAGTGCAAATTTAAAAGAAATTTTTGAATTTTTTGATAAAAAGAAGGAAAATATTATTCGTGCAGAGTATATATCTAACAAGGTGAAAGAGTTATCACAAAGGAGGTAATATATTATGAATTATCAATCATCTTCTTTCTCAGATAACATACAAAAAGTAATAAAAAATGCTAGCAAATTTGCATTGAGATTTGGCTCTAACCTTATAGGAAGCGAGCATATTTTATATGGACTTACCAGCGTAAAAGATTGCCTAGCAAGTCAACTTTTGGCTGAGGAAGGTGTAACTGAACCAAAATTATTTGAATTTTTTGAGGACAATGTAAGCGAAGAAGATATGTTTAGTTTTGATGGTGTTGTGGAAATGACACCTAGAACTAAAGATTTATTTCGTATTGCTCAACAAATAGCACTTCAAATGAATCACTCTTTTTTAGGGACTGAACATTTGTTACTTGCTTTACTTGCAAGCACAGGTTCTGTTGCTTATAGAATCTTAGTGGGTCAATTTGGAGTAGATATTGAATCTTTAAAGAATAAGGTTTTAAAAGTTTTACAATCAGGGACAAATTCTACTGAAGAAAAACAAGAAAACACAACAAACAAACAAACTGGAAGCACTTTACCTGAAAAACTTCTTGATATGGGCACTGATATTACTCTTAAAGCAAGAGAGCATAAACTTGACCCAGTCATAGGACGTGAGGAAGAAATCCAAAGAGTTGTTGAAATTTTGTGCCGTAAAACTAAAAATAACCCTGTTCTTATAGGTGAGGCTGGTGTTGGTAAAACAGCTGTTGTTGAAGGCCTTGCTCAAGCGATAGTTTCTGGTGATGTCCCTGAAATTTTAAAAGATAAAGTTATTTATTCTCTTGAAATTGGTGGACTTATGGCAGGGACAAAATATCGTGGAGCTATGGAAGAAAAATTAAAAGATGCAATAGAAACAATTATTGCAAGTAAAAATATAATTGTATTTATTGATGAAATCCATACACTCGCACAAGCAGGTTCAGAAAAAGGCGAAACATCTCCTGCAGATATGTTAAAACCATACTTAGCAAGAGGTGAACTTCAAACAATAGGTGCTACAACCACAGATGAATATAGAAAATTTATTGAAAAAGATAAGGCTTTAGAGAGAAGATTTCAACCAATTATGGTTAATCCTCCAACTGTTGAACAAACAATTCAAATCCTGAAAGGATTAAGAGATAGTTATGAAGCCTTTCATAAGATTACGATAACAGATGAGGCAATAGAAGCTGCTGCAATTCTTTCAGATAGGTATATATCAGATAGAAGTTTGCCAGATAAGGCAATTGACCTTATTGATGAAGCAAGCAGTAAAGCCAAGGTTAACTATACAGTCAAACCACAAGAAATAAGACAACTTGAAGATAAGATAAAAGGATTATCAGCAAGTCGTGATGAGGCAAGCTTGCAAAGAAATTATGAGAAAGCAGCCAAATTGCAGTCTGAAATAATCAACCTTGAAAATGATCTTAAGAAAAAGAGTGAAAAGTTTGATGTTAAGAAAGAAAGGGCTTCTACAAATTCTATTGGTGCAAATGAAATTGCTGCCGTAGTATCAAAATGGACTGGAATTCCTGTTACTAAAATAACAGAAAGCGAAAAAGATAGACTCATTCACCTTGAGGACATTTTGCATAAACGTGTAGTAGGTCAAAACGAGGCTGTAGAGGCTGTTGCAAAGGCTATCAGACGTTCTAGAGTAGGACTTCAAGATAATAAACGCCCAATAGGATCTTTCTTGTTTATGGGACAAACAGGCGTAGGTAAAACAGAACTTTGTAAGGCAATTGCTGAAGCAATGTTTGATGATGAAAACAATATTGTTCGTATTGATATGAGTGAATATATGGAATCTCATAGTGTTTCTAAGTTGATTGGTTCACCTCCAGGTTATGTAGGCTTTGAAGAGGGGGGACAATTAACCGAACAAGTAAGACGTCATCCATATTCAGTTGTGCTTTTTGATGAAATAGAAAAGGCGCACCCAGACATATTTAATGCACTTCTTCAAATTCTTGACGATGGTCGTTTAACTGATGGTCAAGGAAGAACAGTATCATTTAAAAATACAATCATTATCATGACAAGTAACCTAGGTGCAAATGAAGTTAAGGAACAACATAAGAAATTAGGTTTTGGAAATGATGATGAAGAAAAAGAAATTATTGATTCAAAGAAAATTTACATGGATGCATTAAAACGCAAATTTAAACCAGAATTTATAAATCGTATTGATGTTATATGTATCTTTGATCCATTAACAGAAGATGATTTAGTTAAGATTGCAAAAATTTTAATATCTAATATAAATAAGCGTTTGAAAGAAAAGAATTTGTCTTTGAAGATGACAGAAGATGCTCTTGAGTTTATAGTAAAGAAAGGATCAAACTCAGAATATGGTGCAAGACCACTCAAGAGATATATTCAACAAGAAGTTGAAGATCAGATAGCTGAAAAGATTTTACTTGGAGAGCTTAAAAACGAAGGCGAAATAGTTATTGATGTGGAAGATGGCAAATTAACCTTTACTAATGATTAAAATATCGTAATTCGTTTGGAAATTTAAATTAAATTTGTTAATATATTTCTATAGGAGGAAGATATATGAAAATTGAAATTATAGAAAGAGGTGGATATCAAGTAAGTCAACGTCTTGAAAGAATTTTGCATGAAAAACTTGAAAGACTTTCTAAATATTTCACTGATGAAGTTAATGTTAAGGTTGTTTGTTTAAAAGTTGCAAAACAAGAAAAACTTGAAATAACTGTAACAAGCAAGGGAATTATGTATAGAAGTGAAGTAACAAGTGACAATATGTATAACAATATTGACTATGCACTTCCAAAACTTGAAAAACAAATTGTAAGAAATAGTGAAAAACGCAAAGAGAAGAAAGCAAAAGGTTCAAAACAAGAGAATTTCTTGCCATTTGAATTTATAGAACAAGAGCCAGAAGAACTTCCATCAATTTATAAAAAGAAGACATTTGATCTTGATCCAATGCTTATTGATGATGCGAGATTTGCTATTGAAAGATTGGGACATGATTTCTTTGTATTCTTAAACGCAGAAACAGGAAAAATCAATATTCTTTATAGAAGAAAAGATGGCAAATTTGGTTTAATTGATTTAGTTTATTAAAATTTGTTATAAAAAAAGAACGATTTTATTTGAATCGTTCTTTTTTATTAATTTTTATTAAATTTATAGATGCTTAATTTCATTAAAACTAAAATCTTTTGTATTTTTTATAAATGTTATAATGTGCTAACATTTTATTTGAATTTTTTTAACTTAAAATGTTTATCACCATTAACTTTATAAATTTTACCTATTTTGCTTGATTTAAAAAATATTGCATCAAAAAAACTTTCTGCGTACCTTTCACCATCGTCAGATACACAGTCAAAAATTATTTCTTTAATAATTCTACCATTTTGGTTATGGTTGTTGATTTTATCAAATAAAGCCTGTGTGAGATGTTTTATAGCTTTTGTATTTCGGTAACTTTCTTTAATCACGATACTTGTAAGTAAACAATAATTTTCTCCATTATGAAAGGGTAATATATCTATTTTTTTTAAATCATTATCAATCATATTCCCATTTTTATAATTTTCAAAAATCTCTTTTTTTAACGGCATAAAATTAATATAACCTATTAATTCATTTTCATCAAAAATTGCAGTATATAAATCTGGGCATGCTTGTAACCAGTTTATACATGTATCTAACACACCAACTTCGTCATCTGTAAATGAATTTCTATCTAAATTGATAGCTGCTTGAATTTCTTCAATAGTTTCAACATTTTTTACAATCATAATTTCCTTTTAAAATAGAAAAGAGAATATAGAAATAAAAAAAGAGGATAATTATTTATTATCTTCTTTTTGACAATTATTTACTTTCTTTTTTTAAATCTTCAAGCATTTTAGCATAGTGAGCTTTTTTTCTATCAGCGCTATTCTTATGTATAACATTTGAAGAAGCAGCTTTGTCTAGAAGAGAAACAACTTCAGTGTAAGCAACTTCACTAGCCACAACATCTTTATTTTCAACGGCAAGCTTGAATCTTTTAGCAAAAGTAGCAATTTTAGACTTTACAGCTTTATTTTCTGCTGTTTTTTTATCAATAATTCTAACTCTTTTTTCAGCTGATTTAATATTAGGCATTATTCTTCTCCTTTAAATTTACTAATTGAGTATAGCATATAATCAAACATAAATCAAGCAAAATAAATATTTTTTTTTATTTTAAACAAAATATTTGTATGTTTGATTTAATAGATGAATGTGGAAAAGATTTAAAAAATTATGGTTATAAGATAAAAGAATATGGAAAGTATGGAATAACCATAGCATCATTAAAAATTGAAAGTGAAGATAAGAGCAAAGAAATAGGCTTAGATTTAGGGGAGTATTATATTATAAATTGTCCTAATTTATATGATTATGGAATGGATTGTGGTCTAACTATATCTCAACTTATAGAAAAGCAAATAAAAAAACTTTTAAAAGACTTTAATGTAGTCGCTAATAAAAAAGTTTTGATAGTAGGATTAGGAAATCCTGATATTGCTTCAGATAGGCTTGGAAAGGAAGTTTTTGATAATATTGAAATTGATGTGCTATCAAAGAAAAATAATGTATATAAATTTTGTCCTAATATTTATTTTTCAACGGGAATAGAAACAATAGAAATGGTTGATATGTTTGTTAAAAATTTAAAAATTGATTTTTTGATTATAATTGATTCGCTGACTACAAATTCATTATATAGGCTTGGAACATCATTTCAAATCACAACAACTGGAATGACGCCAGGCAGTGGTGTTAATCGTTTCGGAAAAAGAATTTCTATGGAAAGTATTGGAATTCCATGTATTTCAATTGGGGTCCCTTTTATGATATTTGCAAATGAGTTAGATAAAAATTATAAATATCAATTAATACTATCTCCAAAGGATATTAAAGAGAATGTAGAACTTAGTGGATATATGATTGCAAATGCGTTAAATAAAAGTTTAAAGAGGTGAGTGATGGTGAACTATTTTTTAATAATTCCCTTTGTGATAATTCTTATTGCCTTTATCCCTATAAAGTTGCATGCAAAAATTTCATTTAATGTTTTAGATTTTTCTGGTGCTTTTGGAATATTTTTATTTAAGAAAAAAGTAGAACATCAACAATTTTGGATTAAAGGGAAGAAAATTTTAACAAAGAAAGAAGATGAGATTGAAAGTAAAGAAATAGAATTTGATAGTGAAGAAGTTATTTTTTTAGAAACATTTTTAGAACAAATCAAGGATAAAACAAGATTGAGAGAATTATATATTTTTTATAATATAGGATTTAATGATTCGTTATTGTCAGCGATTGTTGCCGGTTATATTAATACTGCACTATATATTTTTTTAGGAAGCATTAAAAATGAAAAACCAACTGCAACAATGGGTATTTTTGATACTGTTTCTTATAATAGAGAAATTTGTCAATTTGCAGTAAACTCAACACTTTCAATTTCTTTATTTGATGTTGTATATTCTTTATTCAATTCGGTTATTCTAAGTAAGAAAATTCATTCACAAAAGAAACTAGAAAAACAAAATAAAAACAAAAATTAATTTAAGAGGGGTATAAGATGAAAGTATATGGTGGAAGTGATAACATTAATAAAATGATAGATGGTGCAATGGATAAAATTAAAACAATAGTTGATTCCAGCACAATTGTAGGAGAAAAAGTTGAAACAGGTGATGGAACAATAATTATTCCAATTTCAAGGGTAACGGTTGGCTATGTTGTAGGTGGGGGTGAATATGCAGACTTATCTGCAAGAAGAGTAGCAAATCATTTTCCAATGGCTGGTGGCTCAAGTGGGGGTATGAGTGTATCACCAGTTGGCTTTTTGGTTATTTTTGATGGAGACGTAAAGTTTGTAAATGTAGAAAATAAATCACTTTATCAAACGGTATTGAATATGTTTAATCTTTTAATAAATAAACTTGATAAAAAAGAAAATGTAAATAAGGGAGAGGGTGATTTAAAAGATGAAGATAAGATTTATGAAGAATATCAAGAAATGAAAGAAGATTTAAAGAAAGAAGAAGGTGATGAGGATGAGAAAAAATAAAGTCACTTCCTTTTTATGTTTATTTTTTGTTTTAATATTTCTTTTTACTGTTTTTGCTAGTGGTGTAAGACTTATTGCAAAAAACTCAACAAACGCAGAATTTGTCAGCACAAGTGCGAAAGCGATGTGTGTTATGGAAAGCAGTTCAAAGAGAGTTTTATATAACAAAAATGAAAATGAAAAATTAGCAATGGCAAGCACAACAAAGATTATCACAGCAATAACTGCCATAGAAAACTGTCAAGATTTGGATAAAAAATTCACAATTTCACCTAAGGCTGTTGGAATAAGTGGAACAAGTCTTTATTTGCGTAAGGGTGAAGAATTCACTTTAAGAGATTTATTATATGGACTTATGCTCATTTCAGGCAACGATGCTTCTGTTGCTATTGGAGAATATGTTGGAGGGAGTACTCAAAAATTTGTTGATATGATGAATAAAACAGCACAGAAAATTGGTGCTACAAATTCTCATTTTGATAACACACATGGTCTTGATTCAAAGACACATTACACAACGGCATATGATTTGGCTTTAATAACAAGTTATGCAATGCAGAATGATATATTTAAAGAGATAGTTTCAACTCAAAGTAAAAAGATTACAAACAGTGAAGGAAAAACAAGATATTTAAGAAATAAGAATAAATTATTATTTAGCATGGAAGGATGTTGCGGGGTAAAAACAGGTTTTACTAATGACGCCGGAAGATGTTTGGTAACAAGTTGTGAAAGAGATGGTATGAATGTTGTTTGTGTTGTTTTAAACTGTGGACCTATGTTTGAAGAAAGTAATGCACTTGTTGAAAAAGCTTTTGATGAGTTTCATTTAATTGATTTAACAAGTGGCTATTCATTTAAAGATGAAATAGAGGTAAAAGAAGGGCGTGATGAAAAAGTAAAAATTGGCACATATGGCAAATATTTATATCCACTCAAAAACGATGAAATCAAGAAAGTTTCTTATGTTTATGACATACAAGATCAAATAGAAGCACCTGTTGATAAAGGGGCTGAAGTTGGCGAGATAAAAATTTTTATTGATAATGACTTGCATTTTTCTGAGAAAATATATACAATGGAAAGTGTAAGGAGAATATCAATCTTTGATAAAATTAAAGATTTGATTAAAAATTGGTAAACATGAGATTAAATAAATTTTTAAGCAATAGTGGAGTTGCGTCAAGAAGAAAATGTGATGAAATAATCGCAGAAGGAAAGGTTTTTGTAAACGGAAAACAAGTCACAGAACTTGGGTTTAAAGTAAATGAAAAGAAAGACAAAGTTATGGTAGAGGGAAAGGTAATAAAACTTCCTTCTTCTTTTGTGTATATAAAACTCAATAAGCCTAAGGGGTATGCCTGCACAGCACATGATGAAAAGGGAAGAAAAACAATTTATGATTTAATTGATTGTGATGAAAGATTGTTTTCAGTTGGAAGATTAGACTATGATACAGAAGGTCTGATTATTTTAACCAATGATGGTGATTTTGCGAATAAAGTTGCACACCCAAAATATGAGATGGAAAAGGAATATCGTGTTACTTGCGAAGGTGATATAAAAGAGAGTGAACTTGCTGTAATGAGAAAAGGTGTTGTCGTTGATGGAACGCGTATGCCAAGTGCTAAAGTTGAGAAACTTTCTTATGAAAATGGCTTTACAAAGTTGTCAGTAGTAATAAATGAAGGACAAAACAGACAGGTAAGAAGAATGTTTGAGGCTATTGGTCACGATATAAAATTATTAAAAAGAGTAAGAATTGGAGATGTAAGGCTTGGAGGAATAAGCAGAGGAGAATATAGAGATTTAACAGAAGAAGAATTAAATAGCCTAGTTAGAAATTAATTTTAATAATTTTATGTTAAGGAATAAGGAATAATAAAGAAACGATTGATAAAAGTATTTTCATATTTAAAGGTTGAAGAAAAATGAAAATTTTGATTATTGGTGGTGGCGCTTCAGGATTGATGGCTGGAGGAATTCTTTGTAATAAAGGATTTGATGTTACGATAATAGATAAGAATGAAAAATGTGGTAAAAAAATTTATATTACAGGCAAAGGAAGATGTAATTTAACAAACAACTGTTCAGTGGATGAATTTTTAAATAATGTAATTCATGGAAATAAATTTTTATTTTCATCAATACGACAATTTACTCCAAGTGATACAATTGAATTTTTTGAAAATTTGGGATTAAAATTAAAAACTGAAAGGGGAAATCGTGTTTTTCCAGTATCTGATAAGGCAAGCGATGTTACCAAATATTTATTAATGAATGCTAAAAAATGTAATATTGTTTTGAATGAAAAAGTTGAAAGTGTAAAAAAATCAGATAATAAGTTTATAGTAAAAACCGATAAAAAAGAATACTGTTTTGATAAAGTTATTGTTGCGACTGGAGGAAAAAGTTATCCTGCAACAGGAAGCACTGGAGATGGATATAAAATAGCAAAATCATTTGGATTAAATTTAATAGCACCACACAGTGCACTTGTGCCAATTAAAATAAAAGATAGTTTTTGTAAAAGTCTAGAGGGGCTTTCTTTAAAAAATGTTAAACTAAAGGCAGATATAAATGGTAAGAAACAAGAGCTTTTCGGAGAAATGCTTTTTACATATGATGCTATTTCTGGGCCTATAGCTTTGTCGTTATCAAGTTATATAGGACAAGAGAGAAACGTTCAACTTTCTATAGATTTTAAACCAGCTTTAGATGAAGAAAAATTGAACAATAGATTATTAAGAGAGTTTGATGCAAATAAAAATAAAAATATATATAATGTAATGAAAAACTTATTGTCATATCGTTTAGTAGAAGTCTTTTTAAATGTAATAAATATAGATAAAGATAAGAAGATTAATACAATAACAAAAGATGAAAGAGAAAAAATTATAAAATATCTAAAAAAATTTGAATTACATTTTGATTCTTTATATCCAGTTGAAACTGGAATCGTAACGAGTGGTGGTGTTGATTTAAAAGAAATAAATCCAAAAACAATGGAAAGTAAAAAGGTGAGAGGACTATACTTTATTGGCGAAGTTTTGGATATAGATTGTTTAACAGGTGGTTTTAATTTACAAGCAAGTTTTTCAACTGCTTATGCTTGTGCAAACAATATAGAATAACAGATATTTTAAATAATTTGGCTAAAATAATTTGATAAGTATTAATAACATAAAAAACATATAAATTATTATAACACGAGGAGAAAATATGCTACATTTTGTTCAGATTGTTGCTAATATTCCATTGAGAATTTTATACCCAGCAAAATTTCATAATAAGAAAAACATTCCAAAAGGACCTTGCATAATTGCTTGCAATCATACCTCAAATTTGGATGCTGTTCTATTAGTAATTCATACATGGGAGAAAAAATATTATTTAGCAAAAAAAGAATTGTTTAAAGGTAAGTGCTTCGGCGGCTTTTTAAAACTTATGGGGGCTGTAAAAATAGATAGACAGGGAACTGATGTAACAGCAATAAAGAAGTCCTTAAAGATATTAAAAGATGGTAAAAAATTAGTAGTATTTCCAGAGGGGACTAGAGTTAATAATGAAAATATGGAACTTGGAGAGATTAAACAGGGAGTTGCTATGTTTGCTGTTAAGGGGAAGGTTCCAATAGTGCCAATGTTTATTTCAAGGAAGCCAAAATTATTTAGAAAAACCCATTTTTTTGTTGGCGAACCTTTTACATTAGAGGAATTCTATGGGAAAAAACTGGATAGTGAAGAATTGGAAAAGGCGAGTGAATGTGTTGCTCAAAAAATGAATGAACTGCGTGATAAAGCGATTAATTCTTTGACAAAGAAAAAATAATTTGTTAGAATTTTTTCAAGAGGTAATTATGGAAGAAAAGAATAAAAAAGAAGATATAGAAAAATTTGATATGGAAGCCGTTGAAAAAACATTTACAAGTTATAAGAAAGGACAAATGTTTGATGGCGTTGTAGTAATAAAGAGAGAAGATGGTTGTGTATTTAATATAGGTGGTAAGAATGATGCTTTTTTACCAAAAGAAGAGGTTGATAATTATCAAAATTTAAAAATAGGTGATAGGTTTAAAGTTATAATAATAAATTCAAAAAACGAAGATGGAATGATTGTTGTTTCAAAATCTTTGGCCGACAATCAAATTTTAGCAACTCAAAATGCAAACAAGCTTAAGCTTGGAAGCAAGTTTTCTTTTGTTGTTACAAGGGCTGACAATAATGGTTTATATTCTAAAATGGGAGAATACGAAATATTTATTCCTATTAATGAAATATCAGAAAAGACAAGAGATGTAAGAAGATGTGTTGGAAAACAATATGAAGCAATGGCAACAGAGATTGATAAAGAAAATAAAAAAATAATAGCAAGCATAAAATTGCTTGAAAACAAGATAAGAGAGAATGTTGAAACATTGTTTTGGAATTCTATTTTTATCAATAAAATTGTTAAAGGGAAAGTTAAAAAGATATTAGATTATGGTGCTATTGTTGAAGTGAATGGCGTTGATTGCTTTGTGCATATATCAAATCTTTCTTATGATAGAGTTTCTTCTCCATCAAGTGTTTTAAAAGAAGGTGAGGAATATACCTTTAAGGTTATAGAGGTTGATAGGGAGAATAAAAGAGTTTCATTAAGTTATAAAGCTCTATTAGAAAGTCCAAGACTTCTTGCAATAAAAGAACTTCATGTAGGTGCTATTTATAAAGGTGTCGTGATAAAAATACTTAAGTTTGGTGCTATAATAAAATTAGAAAATGGTGCAACAGGACTTCTTCATATTAAGAATGCAACTGATAGCAATAATAAAAGAATTTATGAAATTGTAAAACTTGATCAAAAGGTTGAGGTTGAAGTTCTTGATAAAGATGAAGAGGAAGAGAGAGTGTCATTTAAACTAATAAGTGTTCTTTAATCTACATTTTGGTAGTATATTGTTAGACATAATACTATATATTGATAGACAACTTATTTGTGAAAGAAAAATAAAAAGATAACTAAAATAATTGTTACAAATTTTTATGAAATAGTAAGGATAAATACAAAGAATTATCAGATATAAATTAAAATAAAAAATAATCCGAAATATATTTGATAAAGAAAAATAGAACGATTTTCTTTATTTATTAAATGAAGAAGATATTAAGAAAAAACTTATTAAATAAAAGGTGTATTTTACACCTTATATTATGCTGATGTGGCTCAGTCGGTAGAGCAATGCATTCGTAATGCGTAGGTCGTGGGTTCAAGTCCCACCATCAGCTCCATTTTATTAAATTAGATTTAAAAATATTATTAAAGCAAAAAAACTATTGATTTTATCTTTATAATAATGTAAGATATAAGCATGAGGTATCATTCTGTCATCATGTACTTATAATTTTTTGTAGTGTTGCGTGAATACCATGCAACACACCTTTTTTATACAAAAAATATTAGATAGGAGATAGAAATGATAATATTGAATGTTGACAAAGTTTCAAAAAGCTTTGGTTATGGTGTGCTGTTTGAAAATATTTCTTTTTCATTAAACGAAGGAGAAGCAATATCTATTGTAGGCCCTAATGGGTGTGGAAAGTCAACTTTGTTAAAAATGATAGCAGGTAAGGAAAAAGTTGACAGTGGTTTTATAAATATAAAAAAGAATGCAAAAGTTGCATATTTAGATCAAGTTGGCTCAAGCATAAATGATGAAAGAAGTGTTTATGAATTTTTAAAAGATGCTTTTGCAGATTTAAACGATATGCATAAAAGATTGAAAAATTTAGAAAATCAAATGAATACAGAAGTTGACGAAAACGAGCAAAATAAACTTATGATAAGATATTGTAACTTGATTGAAAAGTTTTCGTTGAATGGTGGATATGATATTGACATCAATATAAATACTGTTATTGATGGGTTAAAAATAGATAGAGGTATATTAAATAAATCATTTAATAATTTAAGTGGTGGAGAAAAAACATTAGTCCAACTTGCCAAAGCTTTATTAATTAAACCAGATCTATTTTTACTAGATGAACCAACAAATCATTTAGATATTGAAAGAATAGAGTGGCTTGAAGATTATATAAAATCATTTAAAGGTGCCATAGTGATAGTTTCTCATGATAGATATTTTCTTGATAAAATGTCTACAAAGATTTTGAATATAGATAATGGGAAAGGAAAAATCTATTTTGCAAATTATACAAAGTTTGTTGAAGAAAAACAAAAAAATTTTGAAAAACAAATGAATGATTATAAACTCCAGCAAAATACAATAAAAAGGCTTGAAGAGCAAATTAAATATTTTTCTGAAAGAGGAATGGCAACAAATAGTTCTAGTTTATGTGATAGGGCACATGCTCTTCAGACTCAATTAGATAGGATAAAAAAATCTGCAATACAAAAGCCAAGAGAACAGAAAAAAATAAACCTAGATTTCAATGAACTTAAGAAATCTAGCAAACGCGTTATTGAAATAAAGAATTTAACTATTAAAATTGATGAAAATAATTATATTCTTAAGAATGTTGACTTGCATGTTTGTGCAGGAGAAAGAGTAGCATTTATTGGTTCAAATGGAAGTGGAAAAACCTCTTTAGTGAAAGTTATTTTACAAAAAGACAATCTTCCTTTTGTTGGAGATGTTTTTGTTGGACCTAGTGTGAAAATAGGATATTTGCCTCAAATAATAAATTTCCCTAATGGAGAGATGAAATTGCTTGATTATTTTATAGACCAAAGTGGATTGCCTGAAAAAGTCGCAAGACAAATTCTTTCAAGTTTTCAATTTTATAAAGAAGATGTTAATAAAAGGATTAAAAATTTATCTGGAGGAGAAAGAGTTAGGGTTAAACTAGCAGAATTACTACAACATCAAATTAATACTTTAATTTTTGATGAACCTACAAATCATATTGATATAGAAACAAAGGAAGTGCTTGAAAAGGCAATTTCAAACTTTGATGGAACATTTATTTTTATAAGTCATGACAGATATTTTATAAATAAATTCGCTGATAGGGTGATTGAATTTAAGGACAAAAACTTAAAATCATATTTAGGTGGATATGATGACTATAAAAATGAAAAAATAAAAGAAAGACTCAAAAATTAATAAAGTTTATAAAACACAAAATGCTTTATAGGGGTTTGGTCTTTAAGTAATAAAAAAGTCTATACGCTTTTGTATAGACTTTAATTTTTCTTTGAAATAGCAACAATATCATTCATAACTTTTTGCACTTGTTGTTTAGGAACTCTTATAAAGAAATTTTCATCTATAGGGAATTCTTCATTTGGTTTGTTTCCTATTCCTATAGAAACCCAGCCTTCAATATAAAGTTTATTATTATCAAAATAATAATTGATAAATTTTCTTGCCGTCCATAAACCTTGACCTTTCTTATAAACATGTTCATTATTATAAGGAATCAATGTATATCCATTATTTTTTAAAATAGATTGTATTGTGCTTTCAATTTGTGCTTGTTGTGTTGCATCAATTTCTACATCTATGATTTTTCTGTTTTTCTTAACATTTTTAGAACCTACTACATTCATAATAATTTCAAGAATTATTGCAATGACAATTAAAACGCATCCAACAATTAATTCAATTAAGTTTAATGATTGACTTACAAAATATTCTCCTAGGCATGCACCTAAGGCAACGCCACCTAAAAGTCCTAAAACGACCGAAATAATATATAAAGTTTTTTTCATCATATTCTCCTATGTTCATATATTAAAATTAAAAGCAAAATATGTCAAACAAAATTATTGATAATTTTTAATTGGCATATTTTTATAAAAATAAAATACTAATACAGTCAACTTTTTGGGCTTTAGATAAAAGCTTTTAAAATTTATAAAATCTATTGATTTTGTAAAAAATGTATTATATAATTACAAAAAGGGGAAGGGAAAATTTGATTGATAAAAAAGATATCATACAGAACCAAATAATTGCAACATTTAATATACCAGACAGTCTAGATGATTTTGTTGAAGAGTATGAAAAAGAGTTGAATTATGCAAGCATAAAATTACTAGGGGAAGAAATCTCAAATTTAAACAATAAAAGACTAGAAAGAGATTTTTATCTTAAGGAAGCGAATGAACTTGCAAAAATTTGTTGTTCCAATTTTTCCCTATCAAAATTTGAAAATATTGAAAATAAAATTGAATTATTTGAAAGCGATTTTCCTGATAACAAAGATAAGTTATTAAACATTATACAAAAATACAATAAGAAAAGAGATATCAAAGAACTAAACCTTAACTTAAATTCAATTGTGTCAGAAATAATGGGGTTTTGTGAAACTAAATTTAAGTCTGCAGAAAAAGAATTGGCTGTTTATGATGCACAAATTGCAGAAAATAAAACAGATATAAAAAATAATGGAATTGTTGCTTTTCATGTTAATATAAAGAAACTTTTTGCTGATCAAAAGTTGATAAATAGTTTTTTAGATAAAATGAAAGAGTTTAAAGATGAAAAACAGCAAGTAAAAATTTTGTTTAACGCTGGTTTTAAAGATGCTGATCTATATGAGCAGGGAACGCCATATGTTTTTAATAGTGAAACTTTAAACAATATAAGATATATTAAAAATAAGTTAAATGATATAGGTTATAACAATATTTCCTTTGCTGAATATTATTCTAATGAAAGTAGAGAAAATAATCAGGAATGGTCTTATAATTCTGTTATAAAATCAAATAAGTATATTTTAAACATAATAAACAAAATTAAGAGTGCAAAACATACTCCTCTTGAAGCAATGATTTTTATTCATTCTGTTGCAACACTCATACCTTTTAGTAATAAAAATAATGATATGATTAATAGATATAGCCCAGAAAGTTTGAGAAGTGTGGTTGGAATGATTGAAAACGGCGAAGCTGTTTGTTCGGCATACACTCATTTGGTTAAAGCAATAGTTGATGGTTTAAATATGAAGGGGTTAAAGGCACAACTTAATTGTTGCTATATTAAAGAAGGGTTTGTAGGAAGCAAGTTTTATAAATACTTGCAGGGTGGAAATCATGCACAAAATCTTATATCAATAGATGATGCTAAATATTCTGTGAAAGGAGTATATAGAAATGATTGTGCATGGGATGCAATGAGATTAGATAATGATGGAAATATTACTAAAGGGCAAACATTTACCTTTTTTATGAACACGATGCAAGATATAAGAAATTTAAAAAATATGATTTACAAACCTTTTAACATGATAAGAATGAAAGATTTTGATACATACTTTATAAAATCAACAAAAGGTTATAAGATGGCAAAATTACAAAATTATTTAGCTGATAAAGAAGTCAAATTTTATAACACTAAAAAAATTAATTTTGACACTTTTGTAGAGGCTTTTGAAAATGCTTATAAGAAGCTAGGACTTACTGGAAAATTTATTGATAATACCATATTTAAAATAGTTGAAAGAAGTTGTAACTATGCCGAGAAATTATTCAATTCAAGCAGTGAAAATATATTTAAACAATTAGGAAAGAACATTCCAAATAATGATATTGAAATTAAAGTCAACAAGTCTATTTAGCAAAAAAAAATATAATATACCAATAAAAGATAAATAGAATCAATTTCTATTTATTTTTTATATTGCAAACAATTGACAAAATACGGCAATATTATTACAATATAGTATTGAAAAGGTGAAAAAATGGATTGGAATCAAATTTGGAATGATATTGTAAATTTTTTCAAAAATAATGCTTGGAATATTGTTATCTTCTTTGCAGTTTTAATATTAGGAATTATTTTAATAAAAATATTGCTTAATATTATTAGAAGAATAATGAACAAAACAAGAATGGAAAAAATTACTATTGGCTTTTTATGTGCAATCATAAAGATAGCCCTGTATTTGTGTTTAATATTAGTGTTACTCAGCATAATAGGAATACAAGTAACTGGTGTATTGACAGCACTAAGTGCTATGTTACTTGCTATTGGCTTGGCTCTTGAAAATATAATTGCAAACGTTGCAAATGGAATAGTAATAGTTTCAAACAAAATGTTCAAGAAGGGTGACTATATTGAAGTAGATGGAAAAGAAGGATGTGTTGTTCAAATTAATTTTCTTTTTACAACAATAACAACTGTTGATAATAAGAGAATTACAATTCCAAATTCAGCAATAGTCAATGGAACTGTTGTAGATTATGACTCTTGCAAGACAAGAAGAGTTGATATAAAGTTTAATGTTGCATACGAAAGTGATGTAGAGCAAGTTAAAAAATTAATATTAGAATGCATGAAAAGTAACGGAAAAGTTCTTTTAAATCCAGAGCCTTTTTGTCGTCTTAATGCTTTAAATTCAAGCAGTATTGAGTTTATTGCAAAATGTTGGTGTGACAGTGAAGATTATTGGGATGTTTATTATGATACCCTTGAATTAGTTTATAATGAACTTAAGAAAAATAATATATCAATTCCTTATGATCAACTTGAAATTAGAGAACGTAAAGATAAAGTTACTTTACCATTCAATAAAGAGAAGATACCTACAAGAGTAGAAAAAGAAAGAAAAGAAGCCAAGGATATTGACTTAGAGAATATGAGTTTTGGTGATATATTCAGCAAAAAGAGCAAGAAAAAAGATAAAAAAGAACAAAAGAAATTAAGAAAAACTGAAAAAAAACAATTAAAACAACAAAAACAAGAAATTTTAACAGTGCAAGAAGATAAAAGTATTATAAAAAAAGAACTAAAAAAGGATAATGCTATTAAAGCACAAGAAAAAAATGATAAACCACCTAAAGCAAAATCAAAGAAGTGAGAATAAATAGTTTTTATATATTTCAATATTTGATTTTACTTGTGTGAAAAATGTTTTAACTTTAATAAAAATATTTTTATATTTATATAGAAATTTGATATAAATTTTCAAATATAAACTTTAAAGAAGTAGATGAAAATTCTATTTCTTTTTGTGTGATTTAAACTTTATAATTACTTAATATTATTCTAATTGATGAAATGCAACCTATACATAAAACATATTGTTAAAAATGATTAATGAAAAAATCTATAAGGTTTAACAATAGTTTGAAACATGGTTATAAAGATAACTATTTATTCTCTATATTTATTTTTAACGAGAATTGAAAGATGTTGTTAAAAGGTTATATTTTATAAAATTAAAATCAATAACTAAATACTTTCAATTTTAATATTATTGAAAATTAAACAGGAGAATAAAATAAAAATGAGCGCTGAAGAAAAAAGATTAAATAAAAATTTAAAAAACTTAAATAAAAATTTGAGTAATAAAAACAATAACAATAATAAAAATTTTATAGTTAGACTTTGGAATTATTTTACAACCTATGAAAAGGTTTGGTATTTAAGCATACTTGTTCTTTCTTTTGTATTTGCTTTTGTATTTCCAGAAGAAGATGTTAATGGGGTTAATGGAACACTAATAATGGTGTTGTATCTTGTTGATATCATTGCAAACATTACTTGTGAATTGTTGATTTCAAAGCAAAGTAGATGGAACTTTATAGTATCATTAATAGTTGAAGTTACAGAAATTGCAACTTTAATAATATTGGCATCAAGATTTGCGACAATGGCAGTAACAATATTCTTTTGGATTCCAATTGATATTATAAGCTTTATTGTTTGGACAAGACATAAAGATAAGAAAGAAGAGGAACTTACAGTTGTTAGAACATTGAATTGGTGGCAGTCATTGCTAGTTGTTTTAGCTATTGCAGTATGGACAGTTGGAATTGGTTATTTATTTGCAGCCTATGGACCTGACACAGATTTTTATGATAGTGAGCTTATAATGAGAGTTGTTGCTTATTTGGATGCTTGCGTAAGTGCAGTTGGTATAGCAAATGGATTGTTTATACTATTTAGATTTAGAGAGCAATGGATTGCTTGGTATATTTCAACATTTTTGGAAACTGCTATAAATATTATATCAGGGCAATGGGTATTCTTAGTTCTTAAGGCTGGATACTTAACAAATACTACTTATGGATATATTAAATGGACAAAATATATAAAATCTCATAACACAGAATTATCAAATAAAACGAATGAAGATGAAGATAAATCTGACGATGATAAGGATAAGACAGAAAATACTGATTCTGATAATAATAAAATGCAAGGTAATGAAAATAAAGACGTTGAAAATAAAGGCGATAAAGTGCTAGAAAACCAAATTCAAGACAAACAAACAGAAGATAAAGAGTCTAAAAACAAGAAAAACATTGAAGATGAAAAAAATAAAAATAATGATAATTTAACTAAAAATAATAACGAAGACAAAAAATAAAATTTACATAACATCATAAAAGAGGGGTTAATAAAGACACCTCTTTTATTTTAAAATAAATCAAATATTTAAAGATTGATTAAGGTGTGGGTTAAATTATTTTTCTTGACAATTATACCATATTTGTATTACACTTATATCATAAATGAATATATAAAAATGGAGGCAAAATATGATTTGGGGAATTTTAACTCTATTATTCGGAATAGGTGGAATAATTATGTTTACGCAGCCAGCTTATGGCATTTACAATTTTAACGGAGAAACACCTGATGCGCAATTTGTAAAATCAAATTTATTTGATTTAATAAAATTTGAAGACGGAATGACTGGTTATGAAATAGCTGGAAGTGTGTTTTTGATTTTAGCATTAATATTTGTTGGTATTATGTTACTTTTAACATTGTTTAATCTGATTGCAAAAGCTGTAAATAATAAATCATATGTAGGGTCAAAACTTGCAGCACTTGGATTTTTTATTTGTATGCTTGTTGCAACAATAATGTTTGCAGTTCATGCTGCAGTTGATTTAATGGGTGCAGATGTTTGGCAAGCATTTGTAGAACAAGGGGTTGTATTCTCTATTGGATGGGGAATGATTGTTGCACTTGCTTGTTCTATATTGACATTAATTTTTGCTCCTAGAAAAACAAAATAATTTAAGAAAAATTAAAGGAGAATAAAAATTCTCCTTTTTTTTAAAAAAGTATTGACTCTCCAGTTTACTGTAATGATATATTGGAAGATTTTCAGGAAAATGTTAAAAATAATATTGATTACATGTATAAAAATTTAGTAATATTTGATGGTGGAAGTGCTATTGTAACTTATTCTGATAATAAAGCTAATGCAAATAATTTGAAAGGTTTTATAATAAATAATTCTGAAAAGCTTGCTCAAAGTTATGTAATTAAAAATATAAATGGAAATGAATACTTGTTTATGGAACACAAGTCTGGAGATTATTCGTTTGCTAATCATAAACCTTATTATTATGTTTTTAAAAAACAAAAATAAATAAAACAAGAGAAGTGCTTTGACTTCTCTTGTTTTTATATTATTTTAATTATGTTTACTTCTTATATCATATTCAATTGTTATAAAGAGTGAAAAGTTATTTTGTCAATACATTTTTCCAGTCTTCTATGTTAAATCTTGGATTTGCTGAACTTGTTGATGGAAGACAATAAACTTCAACAGGGGAATTAAAAAATTTTATAAACAATTTATATGATAGTTTTCCATTACAAATTATGGTTCTTATTTGATTATATTGTTTTAACAAATTATACAAATCACATATTTTATAATTTGATTTTTCTAAATCTAAATCACTTGAACTTTTAAGATCAGATTCTACAATAACATCCCATAGCGCAATTTTATGCTTTTTGCATAGAAGTTTTTTATCATCTATATTTTGGGGAGTTTCTTCGTTAAAAATTTGAGCAAGCATTTTCCAAAATCTATTTTGTGGATTTCCATAATAAAAGTTGTTTTCTCGTGACTTAATAGATGGAAAGGATCCTAAAATTAAAATCTTACTATCATTATTGATTAAAGGTTCAAGCCCATTATATTTGACAATTTTTTCCATATAAATATATTACAATAATTAAATTAATTCTACAATTTTTTTATTAAATATTTTGAAATAAGGCAAAAAATTATTATAATGTCTTTGAATGTTAGAATAAACATTAGTTTAGGAGGGAAAATGTTTAATGTTGCAATAGATGGAAATGTTGGAAGTGGAAAAAGCACACTTGCAAAGGAACTTTCTGAAAGATTGAATTTTAAAGTGTTAGATACAGGAGCTATTTATAGAGGAATTGCCTGTTATTATAAATCTTTATACAAGACAGAGCCTAACGAAAAAATTATTGAAGATTTTGTTAAGAATATAAAAATTGAAATTAAATTTATAGATGATAAACAACATGTTATAGTAAATGATATTGACTATACGCCATATTTAAGATTAGAAGAGACTTCTATGATGGCATCTACAATTTCTCAATTTAAATTAATAAGAGAAAGCGTTTTATCTTTGCAACGCCAATTTGCAGAAGAGAATAATTGTATAATTGAAGGTAGGGATATAGGAACAGTTGTTTTGCCTAATGCACAAATAAAATTGTTTGTAACTGCTTCAGAGCAGGTAAGAGCAATGAGAAGATATGAACAAATGAAAGACAAGCCAAATAGCCCATCATATAACGAAGTGTTAGAAGATTTAAGGTTGCGTGATTATAAAGATATGCATAGGGAGATTGCCCCATTAAAACCTGCAAAAGATTCTATAATAATTGATTCAAGTAATCAAACTTTAGAAGAAACTGTTGAATGTTGCATCAAAATAATAAAGAAAAAATATGTTGAAAATTCAAATTAAGTATGATAAACTTAAGCTAATGATAATTTAAGAGGGAGTTAATATGAAAGGAATAACTTACTATCCAAATGAGAATAAAGATAATATTTTACAAGAAAATTTAAAAAGTTTGGAAATTAAAAATTTAACCTCTTCGTACAATTTTGAGGATAAATGGAAAGAGTTAATTGGTATTGAATATGGTGATAGATATTTTATTGTAAGCCAAAATATGCATGAATTTACAGAAAAAATGATTAATGAGATTAAGAAAGGCGAAACAAAAATAGAAGATTTTTTATATAACTATCCAAAATTATTTGATTTGTTTAGTTGTTGTGCATATTTAGATAATACATATAAAAACTTACAATTAAATGATTTAGATGACCGTTTTTTGACTAAGGTGTTAGATAATGTGGTTTTGTCAGGTGTAAACATAGAAGAATTTAAAATGGTTGTTCTTGGAAGTAACTTATTAAATATAGATGCAATGCTTGGACAAAGTGATGATTCAGACACTTTAAAGAGTAAATATAAATTTACTAAAAAAGTGATTAATTTGATTGATATGTATAAAAATTTTACACCATATAATTATTATTTTAGAAAAGTTGATCAATTAATAGACAAGTATTCTAAAACAGATGAAGAGAATTTGATAAAGATTAGAGATTCGTTTGATAAAAATATGCTTGAGAATTTTGCTCAAAGCAGAATAAAAAATTGTATTTTAAAAGGATTATTTGATGTTAGGTTGCACGGTGATTTAACTATTCAAAGATTAATGAAAGCACCTATACTAAAAGAATTCTTTTCAAAAAGAGATAATGAAAATTATGGAAATGATTTAGCAGAAATGTTTAAGTATCAAATTGAAGATAAGGGCTTATTTTTAATTGATGACGTATGCAAAGGCAACTATTCAGATGCTGCTATGAAAAATTTAATAGATGTTTTCAAATCGGAAGATTTAATAGAAGAAAAAGATTATTTGGAATACAAGAGAACAAAGGTTGCCTTGAACTATTTGAATAATTATATTGAAAATGAACAGTGTTAAATTAAAAAGAATGACGGTTTGTCATTCTTTTTTTATGCCGTTTATCAGACATGATTTATTGTTTTAATTTGTCTATAAGTCAAAGAGAGGAGTGTAAAAATATGAACTAAGGTGAGGTAATATCTACAACGCGTGCTAAAGTGTCGTAGGAAATATAAAAAATATTGAAAAAAGGTTAAAAAAATGTAAAAAAAGTGTTGACATAACGAGAGAATATGTGGTAATATATAAACGCTAACTTGGAGACGAGTTAGAGAACAATGGCAATTAAATAATATATATATGTACAAGAATTGAAAACAAAGTCAATTTACTTAAAGTTATTGAGCCGAA
>CALWRN010000002.1 GCA_944383975.1 uncultured Clostridia bacterium
CTTGTTCCCATCGTTGCAATGATAACCTTTAGTGGAATAGGTATGATGTGTAACATTAAATGGCCAAAGCTTCAATGGACAAATGAAAATCAAGCAATCAAACAAGGACTAAGTTTATTTGTTACAATGTTAATATCAATTGCTTTGACTATGACGCCTGTTTTGGTTTATATGTTTCTTTTTGATAAAATAAGTCTTATATTTTCTTTAACTGAATTCTTTGCGATATATTTAGCATTTATTGCAATAATAGGAATAATAATTTATTTAATATTATTTTTTAAAGGTAATAAATTATTAAAAAAAATAAAATAAAATATTTTTAATTTAATAATAAAAAAAAATAAAAATTAAATAATAATTTTTATTTAAATTAATTATATTTTTATTTTTAATTTATTTTTTATTTAATTATTTTTATTTTTTAATTTAATTATTTTTATTTTTTAATTAATTATTAACAATAAAAAAACAAGCAGTCTGCTTGTTTTTTATTGTTATCTATGTTCTTCTTCATAATTAATCATATCGTCAGCGATTGCACTATAAACTCTATTTCTTAAGTATGTGTCATCACCTTTAAAGTCTTCTTTAAGTTCATTATCTCTTTCTAACAACTCTTTTTCTGTCTCATTCACTGCTTTCAATTTTCTAATATTATTGCAAATTGTTGCTTGTTCTTTTTCTTTCTCAAGAATATAGCAAGCAAAAGTTTTTAAATTTGAACTAGCTTCCAGTGCACTTTTTTCAATGAACTCAATTTCACTTGGATTACTTAATATTTTTTCCATCAATCTTCTGACATCGTTGTCTTTTTCAGCTTTTCGTCCATATACATATTTTTTAACAAAACTATATTTTTCGTCTAACAATTCTTCAACATAAAAAGAAAACTCATCTCTTGAATTAAACTTTTCTTTTAATGGTGATTTGTCAAAATATTCAAGCATTTTTGTTACAAAAACATCATCATCTTTTTCGTCATATAGTTCACTAACTTCTTTTAATTGACTTTTTAAAAATTTTTTCATTGCTTTAGCACAAACAGTCATATCAGATTTTTCTTCAGGTGAAACTACACTATTAAATGGAGAATTTCTTAAAAATTCATTCATTCTTAATTTATAAACTTCTTCATTTCCTTTACATTCGTTTTTAATAAATTTTATCTCTGAATATTCGTCTTCTAACACGTCACTTACAAATCTTATATATTTTACTCTGTTTAACATAACTCCCCCTCTATCCAAAACAATTATATATCATCAAAAAGTCAAAGTCAATACCCCTCAAAATCTTTTATATTTTAAACCAGCACAATAACAAAAATCAATTTTCTTACAAAAGACTCACGAAAAGCAAAATCTATTCTATAGCTTACCTTCCAAAATATTTTGTTTGTAAAAGTTTTAAATATTCGCCATTAGAATCGTTTGTTTCAAGTTCAGGCAATACCTCTACACCATGTTTTCCACCCTTCACAGCCTCAATTACAACCAAAATCACTTTCCCTTTTCCATTAGAGGTAAAAAACATTTTTTTAGGCTCTAAACTAAAACTCATAAGCGTGTCAATAAGTTCTGCTGTCCTTTCAGCTGTATAAACAACATAAAATTTTCCACCAAACTTCAAAAGACTAAAAGCTGTTTTACATAAATCATCAAGAGGCAAAGAATTATCATGTCGTGCAACATCTCTAATTTCATTAGCATTTCTAGATTTTCCAGTTCTCATATATGGAGGATTTGAAAACACAACATCAAAAGATTCTGGTTTGCAGTGTTGTCTAAAATTTCTTACATCATCACTTATTACCTGAATTTTTTCTTCCAAATCATTAAGAAGAACATTCTTTTCGGCAAGTCTTGCCATCTCAGGTTGAATTTCAAAAGCAACCACTTTGTTAAAATCAGTCTTTACGCTAAGTAGAACCGAAATGACACCACATCCAGTCCCTATTTCTACGCAATTATCTTTACTGTTTAACTTAATAAAGTTGGCTAGAATAACTGAATCTGATGTAAAAGTATAATAATTTTTATTTTGAATAATCTTTAAACCCTTGCATTGTAGATCTTCAATTCTTTCATCTTTTTCAAGTTTTACTTGCATAATTCCTCCCTATTATTTATTAAAATTACATTCATCAACATCAAACATTTTTATTTCACTTGTGCTTTCTGTTTGAAATTTTACAAATACTTTTTTGTTAAATAAATCATTATACATAACACGCCCTTCACCCTCTGGTGTTTTTATTATAGAATTAACCTTTGGCATAATCTTTAAAACTTCAGCATAATAAGGATTTTCATAAGCAAGACAACAAAGAAGTTTTCCACACAATCCACTTATACTATTTGGATTTAAACTTAAATTTTGATTTTTTGCCATTTTAATGGAAACATGCTCATTAATTCCAAAACCTTGATAACAACAGCATTCCTTTCCACAAGGTCCAAATCCACCAAGCAATCTTACAGTATCCCTTGGACCAATTTGTCTAAGTTCAATACGTGTTTTATATTTGTCTGCAAGTTTTTTTACTAAATCTCTAAAATCAACACGGTTGTCTGATGTAAAATTTATTGTCAGTCTTGAAAAGTTATAGTTACTTTCAACGGTTATAACTTTCATATCAAGTTTTTCTTGTTTAACAAATTCCTTAATTTCAGGAAGCAATGCTTCTGCTTTTTTATAGTTTTCTTCAGCCATTTCAATTTCATGTTTGTCAGCAATTTTGATAACATTTTTTAATGGCTCAGATAAATCTTCACTGTTAACATGTTCAACTTCTTTAATTACCTTAACTATATCTTTTCCTTTATCAGTATCAACAATAACCTTGTCATTTAAGTGCAATTCCAATCCATTTGGACTAAACCAATATCCATGACTTCCTTTATTGAATTTAACAGTAACAACATCTACTTGCATATATACTTAACCTCCAAAATATTGAGAAGTAAATTCTCTATGATTAAAATAAGATTGCCATTATAACTTAGTTCTTTTAATGCTTTATTTATTGTGTTTTGTATCTCGCAAATTGCCTTTATTGAATATTCATCTTTCACATCATTAAGTTCATTTTTATAATCATTAAAATGCAGTTTTTCTCCATTATTAACTTTCAAATAAAGAATATCTTCTAAAATCATACAGACAATTTCTATCAACAAATTAATATCATCTTTAACGGCAAGAATTTTGTTTGAATAATTCAGCACCATTTTGCTAGACTTCATTTTTGTTATAATTGACAGAGCTAAACTAAAAATTTCTTTTATATTATCCTTTTTTGATATCTCTAAAGCTTTACCTAATAAACCATCACAAACGGAAGAAATTAGGCAGGCGTCCTCACTCCCATTTAGCACTTTTTCAATAAGAGTTTGATCTATCTTTGCTAATTCAAATTTATTGCATCTTGACTTAATGGTTGGAAGTAGTAAATTTGAATTGGCACAAGTAATAATAAAGTAAACATTTTGAGGAGGCTCTTCCAAAACTTTTAAAAGCTTGTTTTGAGCACTTTCCATAGAGTTATCTATATTTCTTATTATAAATATTTTTTTATCAGAAAAAATAGGTTTAATAAAACTTTCCATGACAATGTCTTCGCTATCAGCAACCAATAATTTATCTTTTTGTGGATAGATTTTTACGTCAGGATGACTGTCAGCCATAACCTTAAAATAGTTTTCATTTTCAACAATTTCTCCATCATTTAAGATAGCCAAAGCCAACAATTTTGAAAACATATCAGCATAAACACTATCTTTTGAAAACAAAAGAATTGATTTTGATATATTTTGCTTTTTTATTTCTTCACAAAGATTTTGAAAATCCTTTGTGTTTTTAATAATATCTATAATATCCATATGTTATATTTTAACATAATTAATATAATAATTCAAACTTTTAATTTAATAAAAAAAATAAAAACCCTAAAAGAGTTTTTATTTTTATTTTTTATATATATTTTTATTTTTAAATTATTTTATTTTTAATTTTTTCTTTTTTAAAATTTTCTTCTCAATAATTTTATATATTTCACTTACTAACAACATTAAGAATGAAAATGCAAATATTATCATCCATTGAAATCCATTTAATACCTCAAGTTTTAATAAGTTTCTAATAGGCGTAAAGGCAAAAAGGCCAACCAAAACAAAACAGAAAGCAACAGCAAGTAAGAAAAACTTATTTTTTAAAGGTTTAGATTTAAATATGTTTGCATTAGTTCTCATAGAAGCAAGATAGAACATTTGAATTATATTTAAAGTATAAAATCCCATTGTAATTGCAATTTGTTCATTAAAATAGTTGATTCCTATAACATACGCAAGCACTACGAAAAGTGTTTGAAATAAACCTAAAATAACAATTGAAATTCCTATTCCATTAGAAAACAAACCTTTTTTAGAGTCTCTCGGAGGCAAATCCATTAAGTCTTCTTCTGGTTTTTCAACTCCAAGTGCAATTGCCGGCAACGAGTCTGTTATTAAATTTACAAACAAAATTTGAACAGGAAACAAAAAAACATATGCAGGATAAAAAATTGTTACAATAAAAAGAGATAAAAGTTCTGCTAAATTCGCTGAAAAGAGAAATTTAACCGTTTTCTGAATGTTTTGATATATTTTCCTTCCTTCTTCCACGGCAACCACTATTGTTGCAAAATTGTCATCAGTAATTATAATATCGGACACCTCTTTTGCAACGTCTGTTCCACTTTTCCCCATACCAATTCCAATATTGGCTTTTTTTAAACTTGGTGCATCGTTAACTCCATCTCCTGTCATAGCAACAACATGTCCTTTTTTCTTTAAAGCTTCAACAATACGAACCTTGTCCTCAGGGCTAACTCTTGCAAAAACACTATAAGATTCAATCACATTATTCAGTTCGCTATCATTAAGTTTTGAAATCTCTGTTCCTGTCATCACTTGATTTATATCATTTGCAAGACCAATTTCTTTTGCTATCGCAAATGCAGTTTGACTATAATCTCCAGTAATCATTATAGGTTTCATTCCTGCACGTTTACATTTTTTAACAGCTTGTTTTATTTCTTTTCTTGGTGGGTCAATCATTCCTATTAATCCAACAAAAATTAAATCATTTTCTTTAAATTCTCTTTCATTATAAATTTGTTTGTATGCAACTGCGATAACACGTAATGCCTTCCCAGACATTTTATCATTCATATTTTCAATTTTGTGTTTTTCTTCTTCTGTAAGTGAAATAATTTTTCCATTTTTTAAAATGTAATCGCATTTATCTAAAATTCTATCTGTCGCCCCTTTTACATACATAAATTTACCATTATCTTCCTTAATAAGCACAGACATCAATTTACGAGAACTATCAAACGGAATTTCATCAAGCCTGATGTATCTATTATTTAATTCATTTATATTAAAATTGAGTTTAATTCCAAATTCTGTTAAGGCAACTTCAGTAGGATCTCCTATAACCTTCCCATTTTGAAAAACACAATCATTGCAAAGAACGGCACCCTTAACAAGAAGTTTTTCGCTATCACTTTTTAAAAATCTTTTTTCTTGAAAATTATAATTGCAATAAATTGCAGTGACAGTCATTTTGTTTTGCGTTATTGTTCCTGTCTTGTCAGAGCAAATTACGTCACAACACCCTAATGTTTCCACAGAGTGCATTCTTTTTACAATAGCCCTTTGCTTTGCAAGGCGTGCTACACCCAAACTCATTATTATAGTGATCACTGCTGGCATACTTTCTGGAATAGCAGCAACTGAAATTGCAACAGAAGTCAAAAAGGCGTCCATAATATTTAATGGCGAAATGCAAATTTCAATTATAAAAGTGATAATTGCAACTGCAATAACTAAATATGTTAATATCTTTCCAACATCTTTAATACTTTTTTGAAGTGGTGTTAATTGTTTTTGATTATCTTTAATAACCTTTGCAATTTTGCCTAGTTCGGTATCATCTCCCAGCGCAACTACAACCCCAACACCTCTTCCACAAGTAACAATAGTCCCCTTATATGCCATATTTTTTCTTTCGCCCAAAGGAATATTTTCTTTACATATAAAATCACAGTCTTTTTCTATAGCATGACTTTCTCCTGTTAAAGACGCTTCATCAATTTTCAAAGAATGTGTTTCAATAAGTCTGACATCAGCAGGCAAAATACTTCCAGCCTCAATTGATATAACATCACCTATCACAAGATCATTAATATTAACTTTTTTCTTAAATCCATCTCTAAAAACAAATGCTTCTGGCTGAGTAAGTTTGTTTAGTGCTTCCAAAGATTTTTCAGCTTTGTATTCTTGAATAACACCCAGTATAGCATTCATCAAAACTATAAATAAAATAATACAACCATCTACAATCTCTCCTGTTGTTTTTTCTATTATACCTATAATGATTGAAACAGCAGAAGCAAGAAGAAGAATAATAATCATTAAGTCAAAAAACTGTTCAAAAAACTTCATGAGAATACTTTGTTTTTTAATATAATTATTTTCAGAAACAGATGTAGAAAAACGCTCTCCGACCTGCGAAAAACTAAGACCATTTTTAGAAGTGTTTAAGTCAATTAATGTTTGATTAACTGTTTTACAATAAAATTCTTTCACCGATAAATCCTTTTTAATTTATGAATAATGTTATGATTGAAATTATAAGAAGATATAAACTAAACCATTTAAAATTTAATTTTGATGTTAACTTAATCATCAATTTAATTGATAAAATTCCTATAACAAAAGCAAATATAAACGCACCAACAATGCCAACAATATTTACAGAAACAGTTTCTTTATAAATAAAAATTTTGATTATTTCCAAAATCATTGACAAAATTATCACAGGAATGCTCATTAAAAACGAAAATTTTGCACAATTTTCCTTATCTCCTCCTGAAAACAATCCTGCAGAAATTGTTGTTCCAGACCGCGATATTCCAGGAAAAACTGCCAACCCTTGAGCAATACCCATTATTATTGCGTTTTTGTAAGTAAATTCTTTTGATTGCTTATGTCTTTTAGAATAATATTCAACTGCAACTAAAAGAATAGAACTTATTAAAAATGAAACAGCCAAAAAACTTCCAGTAAAAGATTGATTTATTATGGGCATTAAAATTAAAACTATAAGTGCCGTTGGTATTGTAGCAATAACTATATTCATACTTTCTTTTGAAAATGGATGAGATATCATATAAAAAATTTCTTTTTTAAAAACCACCAAAATCGCAAGTAAGGTTGCAACATGTAAAACAATGCTTACAAAAAGTGAATCAGTGATACCAAATATATTTGAAAAGAGAACAAGGTGTCCACTTGAAGAAATGGGCAAAAATTCACAAATTCCCTGCAAAATTCCTAAAATTAATAAAAATAATATTTGCATCAAATCTCCTATAAATCAGCAAAATATAGCTTGTCAAGTCCTAAATTAATATATAGTTAATATTTCTTAAATATGACTAACCTTAATCTATAGCCTTTTAATTAGAATTTTTTGTATTTAGTAAAAATTGTAAGACGATTTAAAAACTTAACATCAAAATAAAATTGAAATTTGGTAATAAAAAACACTACTTGTTATTAAGTAGTGTTTCCCAATCTTCACCAAGTTCTTATAACATTAAAATTATAAAATTTCAAAATTTCCAGATAATTCCACAACAAGATCACTGTTAAACAAATATTCAAAATTTAAACAATTATAAAACCCATCATCAGAGGTTATGGTGTTATATTCTTCTTTCTCGTTATTTATAAAAACGTCTATACTGTCTGTAAATACACTGACATATAAATTAAATGAAACAATATAATTAGAAGAGTCATTCTCTTCTTCCTTTGTCATTTCAATATATCCATAGTTATCTAACCCATCAGTAATAACTAAAACATTCTCTTTATTATTGTATTCTTCAACATATAGCTCAAAATTTCTTTTGTCTTCAACTTCTACTGAAATTTCATAATTTTCATCTTTTTGATCGCATGCAATAAGCGATAAACAAGGTATAACAAAAGTTATACACATTAATAAACTTAAAAAAATCTTTTTCATTTGTAAATCCTTTATTTATTATAAATAAACGCATTTATAATAGCAAATTTAATTTTAAAAATCAAATAAAAAAAGATGTTTAAAACATCTTTTTATTCTTTTTCAGTTTCTTCTTTTTCTGAATTAATTTTCTTATCTTTTCTCTTATTTTTTAACCTTTCAAGCTCTTCTTTGCTTATTAAGTAAGGCATTGCACCCTCTAAATCATGACTAACAACAAATTCTCTTAAAGCCTTGTTAGCACGAGCTTCTAATCCAGCAAACTTTAAAACAGTTGGCTCAGAAAGAATAGCAATCTCAACAATTTCTATATCATTTTGATACATAGGCAATATGTTCAATGTTACAGGATTTTCTGATACAACTTTTTTAATAAAGTTTCTATTTTTAATTAAAGATTTATCAGCATTTAAAAGAGTAAAACTTCTTTCACTAGCATGTTTGTAAATGAATGAAGGATTCTTTTTAAATCTTTCATTTGCAAACTCTAAAGCTGAACTATTATTTGTAACAGCAATATCTACCATTTCTTCATCATTTTGATATTCTGGGAAATCTTTTAATAATTTGCCGTTTTTGCTTAACGCAAGTTTTACTAAATCTCTATAATCTTTGCTTGCCCTTAATTTATTTCCAACTTCTTTAACATTTTGAGGATATCTTTCAACAGCAAATGAAGCAACATCTAATTCATTTTTTGCTTTTTCTCCTGCATATTTAAAAGTTCTTGGATTTTTATCAATTGATGAAAGAACAACTGTTTTATTATTCTTTAAACGAGGAGTCAATCTTTTCAAATTGTCTGGATTTTGTTGAATAAGCAATAAAGCACCTTTTTTTGTATGCGTTGGTCTTCTTAATTTAGAGAAAGAAACTGATTTTAAATCTCCTTGCATAATTTCTGATGCATAAAGTAATACTTTTCCTTTCATTTTTCACCTCTTTACTATTAAATTATACAACAGCTTATAATTAAAGTCAATAGACAAATGAGAGGAAAACAAACAAGGTTGATAATAATTAATGGAAAATTAGTCTATAAAAAATAATTTTTATTAATTCAAGAAATAAAATTCATTAATATTATTTTATAAAATATTGAGTAAATATTAAAAATTAAAATAAGAATTTTAAAATATATTTTTAATGCAATTTTACTTTTTAATAAAAAATATTAAATATTCTTACATAAAAACAATAAAAAGTAACTTGGACACACAGGAAAGAAAAAATATTGATAAAATATATTCAAAGATGAGAAGTGCACCTGTGCATATTAGGAACAGAAAAGCATATAACAATAATAATATTAAACGCTACAAAGTGTCTCTAGACACATAGGAAACGAATAAAATGTATTTTTGAACATATTCAACGATAAAGAGTGCCTCTAGACACATAGGAAACAGAAAATATATATACTTGGAATATATTCAACGACAAGAAGTGCACCTTTGCACAAAAAAAAGACTAGGAATAATCCTAGTCTTTCTTTATTAATTAAACAATATATATATCTTCCTTAAAGTTTGAGCGGTGTAGATTCTTAATCTACTTGTACTTTTCTCTTTAAGATTTCTCTTAATTTCAGAGATTCTATCTCTGTCGACGTCATTTCTCTTTAAAAGGAGGTGATCCAGCGG
>CALWRN010000003.1 GCA_944383975.1 uncultured Clostridia bacterium
CAATTTATGGATATATTATTTTTATTTCACATATTTTAGGAGCTATTCTTAATGGTATTATTTTTAATAAAATCAACTACAATAAAAATGCACAAAATAAAAATTTAACTAATAACGAAATAATCAAAAAAAACAATATGAAAGAAATTAATATCTCTAACATTATTATTGATTCTTCTTTAAGCATTATTTCTGTTGGGGTAATTATTGCTATATTTTTTGTAATAATCAGTTCGCTAAATCCAATATTGAGTTTATTCCCCAAAAATTTTGTTGGCATTTTAGAAGGATTGATTGAAATCACTAAAGGAAGCCTTGATATTTCTAAATCTATGACAGGAATTTTTTCAGTCTTATCTTTGACCTTTATTATAAGCTTTGGCGGTCTTTCTACTATACTTCAATCCATTACAATGTTAAACAAGATTAATATGCCAATTTGGTTTTTTACTTTACAAAAATTGTCACATGCTATTATTTCAACTTTAATAGCTATTCCAATGTACTTCTTATTGATGTAATAAAAATGTAAATAATAAAAAAGACGGCAAATTAATGTCGTCTTTTGCAATTAAAGATCAAAAACTTCAAACAACTCTTTTACCATGAACTTCACAGGTTTAACTTTAAATTCTTTTAATGCTAAAATTAAGCTAATAGTTATATCCTCGTCTCTCATCTCTGCAGTTTTTATAATTGCCCTACATATTCTTGATGAGGTTTCAACATTATAATCAGGTTTTTGATATTGTAATTCCCCTAAAATTTGAACTGCTACTTTTTGTGCTAATATAAATTTATCCTGTTCTTCATCACTTTGATCTTCATAATCGTCTTCATCTTCATCATCAGATTCATCAGTCTGCTTTTCTGTTTCTTTTTCATCAGGATTATAACCTAAATTAATTTTAGGATATCCAAAAGCATCTGCAATAAGATTTCTAAAAGGTATTACCATTGTTTTTATAAAGCTTTCAAAAGCATTTTCTTCTCTTCCAAAAAAACGTTTTATAAAATCAGTAAAATCTATTTTTTTATTATCAATATCAACTAATGTGCAAAATACCAATGCAATAATTTTATATTCTTCTTCAGGCATATCACACATAAATTCACCATGACCATCTTGAATAAATGTCTTAGCAAATTCTCTATCTCTATTATATTCTTCAAGACACTCACCTACCAAAGAGCAAACTTCTTCAGTCTTTGCAAGTTGTTGTAGTAATTTTTGAATTTTATATTCTGCAACCAAAAACTTGCATGTTATTAAATCATCACAAGAAGCAATGAATTCTTCAATATTGTTATTCATAAAAACCTCGCACTTATATTGTAACATATTATATTAAAAAAACAAACAAAAATTTTGATTTCTCTTAAAAACATGTTATAATATATCTCTAATGGAAAGAATTCTCACTGATAAAGAACAAATAGTCTTGGATAAGTTAACAATGCTTTTTGTTATTGATAAAATGGAAATTCCTTTAACAGAAGACTCTATTTTAGATATTTGTTCTATAAAAAACAATTGGATTAAAAATTATATGGATTGTAAAGCTATTATTCATGATTTAGTTGATAGCAAACTTTTATATAAAACTGGAAATGAAGAAAAAGAACTTTTTGCACTTACTTATGAAGGAAGAGAATGTCTTTCTCATCTTTATAGAAGATTACCTTTTGCAAAACGAGAAGAAATTTCTGCCTACCTACAAGCGAATAGACTTAACGTTAAATCATCTCAAGAGTATAGTGCAACATATTCAAAAAACGATGATGGTTCTTATAATGTTGAATTAAAAATATATGAACCTTTAATAACAACACCAATGTTTGTATTAAATATAAAAGCACCTTCTAGACAATCTGCAAACGAGGCAATTCATAAATGGAAAACAAATGCTCCAACTATATACGAAATGATTTATGAAAAGTTAATAAATACTGATTAAAAAAACTGAGTGTCCTCAGTTTTTTATTTTAATTTTAATTTTTCAATCTCACCTCGTGCAAGGCTATCACAACGGTTATTATTTTCATTATCAGCATGACCTTTTACTTTATGCCAAGATACACTATGCTTGTTTACTTGCTTTAAAAGTTCTGTCCATAAGTCTATGTTTAAAACTTTTCCTTTTGAACTTTTCCAGCCATTCTTAGTCCAATTATTAATCCAACCCTGTAGAAATGCGTTTACTACATAAGCAGAGTCACTATAAACCTCAACTTCACATATTTCCTTTAAAGCTTGCAAGCCTTTAATTACAGCAGTAAGTTCCATTCTATTATTTGTAGTCTCAATTTCGCCACCTGACAAAACTTTTTCTTTACCATTATACATAAGAATTGAACCCCAACCACCTAATCCAGGATTACCAGAGCAAGCACCATCTGTATATAAAACAATCTTTTTCATTACTTAATTTTTAACCTCTCACAAATAGTTTCTAAACTATCTGTATTTTTTGCTAATTGAGGAAATACTTTAAAACCATCATCTTGTTTTCGTGGTAAAATATGAAAATGTAAATGAAAAACACTTTGCTCTGCATCTTTCCCACTTGCATTTAAAACATTAACTCCACTAAATCCACAATTTTTGACTAAATGATTTGCTATTAATTTTATTGTATTCATAACATGTGCCAAGTCTTCAGTTGGACAATCTAAAATATTTTCTGCGTGATTTTTAGGTATAACTAATATATGTCCATTTGCATCATTAGAAATGTCTAAAAATGCATATGTAAATTCATCTTCATAAATCTTGTAAGAAGGAACCTCTCCTTTTATTATTTTACAAAATAAACAATTATCCATTATTCTCCTCCAATAAATATAAAATTCCTAAAGTATTCTTACCACAATGGCAAGTTATAGTTGATCCGGCAACTGAAGATACAACATTATCAAAAATATTTTTACTCTTTACATAATCAACAATATTTCTAACAAATTCTTCATCCGTGCATGTGTGTGTTATAAAGCACAAATCTTTCTTATAATTGCTATGGATCTTTAACATATCATCTATATACTTTTTAACAACAACTTTAAATTGGCCCATATACTTCCCTGTATTTTCAATCTTTCCATCAACAAGTTCAAGTCTTGGTTTGATTTTTAACAAATTAGCACCAAATCTTGCCATTGCTGAACACCTGCCACCTTTATACAAATAGTCTAACTTATCAACTACAAAAGAGGTTTGATTAAAGTTTCTTTGTCTTTCCAACTCTTTACATATGGTTTCTGCATCTTGTCCAATCTTTGCCATTTTAGCAGCATATAAAATTAATAAACCAATTCCACTTGATAAAGACTTGCTATCCACTAAATGTAACTTGTTGTTATTCAGTTCTTCTTTAGCTTTACAAGCATAACTAAATGATGATGACAATTTGTCTGATATTCCCATATATATAACATCATCTCCACTTGCTAAAAGATTACTAAAAAATTCTTTAAAATCTTCTATGCTTCTTGTTGCCGTTTTGGGCAATTGCCCTGTCTTATCAACATACTCATAAATATCTTTCGGATTAATGTTAACACCATCTAAATATTCTTTATCTTTTAAAATGACACATAAAGGTAAAACTGAAATATTGTATTCTTCAAGTTGTTCTTTATTTATATCTACGCAACTATCTGTACAAATTTTAACCATAATCTCTCCTTCTAATATTTTAATTATAAATGTTAAACAAAATTTCTACAAGCAAAATCAAAATTTTTTAAATAAAAGTATATTCAAAGAATTAGTGCACATAATAACACTGGAGGTTGAACATGAGTAAACAATGGAAACCTGGTGAACAAGCACCAAAATCTGGAAACTATTCTTGCTATGATAGTGAAGGCAGATGTGGTGGAAGTTGCTACCTTGAAAAAGGTCAACGTTTTCCTGCCACACAACATTCTGGCTCTCATTACGAAATGGACGAAGAATAATTTCAATAAAAAAGGACGTGTTACAACGTCCTTTTTTTATACCTTCATATTTTATAATTAGAAAAAAAAAGAAAAGTCATATAGACTTTTCTTAATTTTATCATTTATATAATGTATTAGTAAGCAATATTCCACCATCAATTGCAGATGAAATTATTAACCAAATTGTAGCAATTAAAACTAGTATATATATAATTCTTTCAACTATTCGACTCCCTATACTTATCCAGGCAACTAAATTGAAATTAAATATACCTACAAGTCCCCAGTTTAAACCACCGATTAAAACTAATATTAATGCTATATAATTTGCAACTATCATTTTTACCTCCTAATATATTTTTTTCATAAAGTCATATATTATTCATTTTTCGAAATAATTTTTGACTAGTTTATTAAATTTTGTTATAATCAAAAAAAATATATTTTTTTTAGAAAAATGCTTGATTCTCTAGTTAACTCTAATGTTAAAGTTTAACCATGAAGGAGAAAAATATGTATCAAATAGGTAAATTTGCTAGAATGAATAATATCAGTCTACATACATTGAGATGGTATGATAATATTGGAATCTTAAAATCTCATAAAAAGGATGAATATAGTCCTTTTCGTTATTATACTGACGATGATATAAGAATTCTAGATAATATACATATTTTGCAAAAGTTTGGTTTTTCTATTGATGAAATAAAAAATTTGTCAAAAGATATAGTTAAATCTAAAATAAACGCAATTAAAGAAAAAATTAATTTCTTTAATGATTATATTTATCTCCTTCAAATTTTAATATTGGAGGAAAATATGGAAAAACTAAATTTAAAAGAAACATTTAAAAAAATACCACCACAACTTATGACTGGTTTATGTGGTGAATGGAGTTGTCTTGGTAAATCTAAAGATTTTAGACAAATTTCTTCTTGGCCAGACATAAATTCAAAATTGGAAAAGGTAAATAGTAACAAACAATTGTTTATAGGTGAAAATAATTCTATAAAATATATTACCAATTGTAATGAACTTTCACAAGTTTATGAATATTTTAATCATTTTTATTTAAACAATGTAAAATATAAATTTGCTTTTATTGGTTATAATTTAATGGTATGGAAAGATAATTGTGAAGCAAATGAGTTAGAGTTTTATTTATATCAAAGAATTAGCGATTATAAATATACCAAAGATGAATTAAATACAATTATAGATAAAACTCAAAGAAAAAAAATTGATGAATTAACTCCTGCTTCAGAAGAACTAAAATCAAAACTATTAGGCGAATGGATTTTTAATGACATTACTATATTTGAAAGTGACATAAATAACTACCCTAATATAAAAAAAGAAGTAAAATATGATTTTGGTCCTTGGAAACCTCATTATGCCTATTTAAAATTTAATAATGATCAAACCGTACAAACGATGAAAGATGATGAAACTTTAGAAATTTGTGATAGGAAATTAAATGCTAAAAATACTATTTCAAAATATTATAACAATTTCATCATTGATTCTACTTTTAACACTAAAGCAAAACTATTTTTTACCATTAAGACAATAGACAATGATGATTATTTATTTTTAGCAAGTCAAGATACACTTTCAAGAACCGAATTAGATGATACATATTGGGTTTATAAAAAAGTTTAATAAAAAATAAAAGACCTTTATAGGTCTTTTATTTTTTAAAACTTCTATCTATTGTTCCGCCACCTAAACATAACCCTTCTTGATTATATAAAACAACAAATTGACCAGGAGTTATCGCCCTTTGCTTTTCATAAAAATCTACTCTTATATTATCTTTGTCTATTATAGTTACTTTAACTTTTTGATCTGGTTGTCTATATCTAAACTTTGCAAAACAGTCAAATGAATTTTCTGATGGAATTTCTGGAATCCAATTCATTCCATTTGCATATAATCCATCACTATACAATAAATCATCTTCTCCCTGTGAAACATACAAAATATTATTATCTAAATCTTTACTTATAACAAACCAACGTTCTCCATTTCCGTTTTTTCTTCCGCCAATATTTAATCCTCTTCTTTGACCTAATGTATAATACATAAGACCTTCATGTTGACCTACTTGATTTCCCTGCAAATCTAATATTTTCCCAGGCTTTGCAGGTAAATACTCTTTTAAAAACTTTCTGAAATTTCTTTCTCCTATAAAACATATACCTGTGCTATCTTTTTTATCTGCAGTAGATAGTTCTAATTTTTTTGCAATTTCTCTAACTGTTGGCTTATCAATGTGTTCTAAAGGAAAAATTACACTTGAAAGTTGTTCTTGATTTAATTGATTTAAAAAATATGATTGATCCTTATTTAAATCATCTGCTTTTGCTAAATAATACTTTCCATCTTTTTCTATCTTTTTTGCATAATGGCCTGTTGCAATCATATCTGCACCAAGCTTTCTTGCTTGTTCTAAAAATGGTCCAAATTTTACTTCTCTATTACATAGAACATCAGGATTTGGTGTTCTTCCACGTTTATATTCATCTAAAAAATATCTGAATACGCGATCATAATATTCCTTTGAATAGTTTACAGAAAAATATGGAATACCTATTTTATTACATACACGCTTTACGTCCTCAAAATCTTCTTCAGCAGTGCATGTTCCGTCTTTTTCTTCCCAATTTACCATAAAAAGTCCAATTACATCATGTCCTTGTTGTTTAAGCAAATATGCCGCAACAGAAGAATCAACTCCACCACTTATTCCTACAACAATTCTCACTTCTTCACCTCGTTACTTTTTTCATTATTTTCCTTTGTATTATCAGTTTTATCATTTATTTCAACTTCTTTGTTGTCGCTATCTTTGGCTTCTAGATTATCAAGAATATTATTATCCTTGTTTACAGAGTTGTCATTTTCTCTAGAAGAAAAATTTGTATTTTCTTTTATCTCACTAGCCGTTTTTAAAGAATCGTCTTCTGTTTTTTCTTCACTTAAATTTTGCAAATCATATTCTATGTCAATAGCAACAGGAATTTTATATTTTTTTACTACAATCATAAACAGATCCCAAAACCACATAAGCATAATCATACCTAAAATTGTAGATATTGTTCCTACCAATTCTTCGCCACCTGCTGCTATTAATTGAGAATTAAAGGCAACCATTAAAAATAGTATTATAAAATCAACAAGAAGCACAGAACCTTTTAAGTATCTTCCAACATAAAAATTATGAGCACCAACAGGCCCTAAAAAAATACAAAGAAGCAACAATTTTATATAACTTACATCAGATGGAATTTGTGTTGTATTTATAATAAAATCTCTATCCCCTCTCATTTTTTTTCTTTTTGCTTCCTTGTTTGTTGCTATTTCAAGGCGTGAAAAAACTAGTCCACAATCTGGGCATGTCTCTATTCCTTCATATACCTTTAACCCACATCTTGGGCAAATTTTTGTTCTTTCTTTTTCTTTTCTAAATATCACAAAAAAATGATATCACTATATTCTTATTTTTGTCAAGTAAGTAGTTATAAATTACTTTCTTACAACCTATCAATTTTTTCTTTTGATTTATTGAAATAAATATAACTAGCTTTATCATTTGGGGCAATTCTTAATATGCTTGTAAAGATATCAAGACACTCGTTATAATTTTGATTATTATAGTCAATTACACCTTTTTCAAATATCTTTTTTGTTCTTTTTAGTGGAAGAAAAATATCTCTAGGATAAACATCAAGATTTTCATACAACATTATCTCACGATTCTCTGAAATATTTATTGAACCGATAAACCTATAATTAATTCTATAATTTAAAGGTAAATCATCTAAAACCATTTTAGTAAATATTACTTTCATTCCCATTAACTTACATATTTCATCTAATTTTTCTAAATCACTTGTTATGTCGGAAACAATTGTTGGAATTTTTCGTTCTTCCTCACCTACAACACCAAAAATAACATCTCCAGAAATTATTGAAATTCTTTGCTGAACATTTGGTAAAGTTTTATTCTGCCTATTTTTTACTTCAATAGCTCTGACTAATACTTGAGCACAATTTATAGCATTTTCGCTTTTATTAAAGACAGCGATAATTCCACTGCCCAAATATTTATCTACAAAGCCTCCAAATTTTCTTACTATAGGGGCAATAACATTTAGATATGAATTAAGCATTTGAAAACTTTCTTCTAGTGAAAGCATATTGTTGTCTTTTATTCCTTCAAGTTTAACACTCATTGTGCATGCCTTTTTAGTTATCTGATTTCCAAGTTCTAATTCTGTAATATTGTTTTTTCCTAAAAATTTAAAGAATTGTTTAGGAATAAATTTTTGCGTTTCTAAATTTACTTTCTTTAAAGAATTATCTTTTTCTTTATAATTATTGTTTATTTTATTTAATCCATGTTCTATAACCTGAAATTGTTTTCCTCCGCCAATAGTTAGTCTATCTTGTTTAACTTTTCCATCACCCAATCTTGAAATTATATGTTCAACCTTGTTTAAAGGACGACAAGCAAAAATAAAAGTAAAGAAAATGATAACTATAAAAACTATTGATACTAAAACAGTCCAAAGAATTGTATTATATAAACTTTCGGATGAAATGTTTAAAATTGTTTTTAAAGAATTTGCTGTATCATTGTCTAGATAATTCAATTCAGCAAGTAAAAAAACTGATACTCCATAAAATATAATCAAAGGTAAAATTGAAAAAAACAGCATTTTATCAACAGTTAATGAAACTAAAAATTTAAAATATAAAATAAAGCCTAAAATTATGCTTATTCCCATTAAAACTAATGCAATTATTCCCTTCACATCAAAATCAAATATAAAGCCATTCTCTGCAGGTTTTATACCTTGAAAAATTGAACCACCCAAAACAATTGATGGTATTAAAAAAATTATATAAATAATTAATAAAATTTTTGTTGATTTTTTCATATTTCTATTTTTTGCAAGATACATTTTTGTATTCATTTTTTTATATATTTTATTCTATTTTATCTTCCTTGCATGAATTTTATAATTTTGAATATCCTAATGTTAAAATGGAGGGAATATGGAAGAAAATAATACAAACATAGAACTTGAAACTGAATATTTAAACGCTGTTTATCAAAACATTAAAACAGCCGTTCAATCAATTGAAGATATAATAACAAAAGTCAAAGATGATAACCTTAAAAAAGAACTGGCAACAGAAGAAGATAAATATTTGACATTAGAAAAGGAATGTGAACTTCTTGCTAAGGCAAAAAAAATTGACGGAATAAAAGACAATAACTGGCTTGAAAAAGCAAAATTATGGTCTTCAATCAATATTTCAACTATGACCGATAAAACAACAAGACACATTGCAGAACTAATGCTTCTAGGCACTTTTATGGGATATTTGACTTGCAAAAAAGATCAAGCGGATCATAAGAATGTTTCAAAAGAAATTGATGAAATTCTATTAAATCTTACTGAACTTGAAAAAAATAATCTTGATAGACTTATTCCTTTTCTTGTCTTATAATTTCTTTTAAGGTTTGACTTAATGGATATTTTAAAGTCATTAATTTAATATGATTTTCATCTAAAAATACTGTTTTTAGATTAGAAAAATTTACTACAAAGATTGTGAATTTATTAATTTCAATATGCTTTATTAATTGTGCTAAACAAACATTTTCATCAACCGTTAGCAACAATGGTTTTGAAAAATTTTTAATCTTCTTTTTATAAAATGAAAGAGATTGATATTTGCTTTCAAACTTAGAATCTACAACCCCTAAAATTAAAAAGACAGCACAAAGACATAAGGTTGGATTAAAATCAAAAAAACAAGTTATAAAGAACAAAACTAAAAGTAAAGCAGAAAATAAATAATTTAAATAATAAATTATTTTTACTGCTTTTTTTCTTTCCATGTTTTGAGATATAAGTCCAATAAAAATTCTTCCGCCGTCAAGAGGATAACATGGAAGCAAATTAAATAATCCAAGCATAAGTGATTGGTTTACAAAGTCACTTGTATAATTATATAAATTCGGCAAAATCCACCATAAAGAAACGACTATAAAACTTAAAATTATGTTAACAAGCGGTCCCGCTAAGGCAATAAGAATTTCATCTTTACTATCAAAAGCCCTTTCTTTATAATTTAGATTGACTCCATATGGTGCAATTATAAAAGAGTCTAATTTATAACCACATTTCTTTGCAACAAGATAATGACCATATTCATGAGTTAAAACAACAAAAGTAAATAATAAAAATGTTGATATGTTTTTTGTTAAAATAAACCATAAAAAAAGTAGAAGAAATGTCGGATGTATTGGTATTTTTTTATAATTCCATCTTAAAATCCTAGACACCATAAAACTCCTAATACTACTTCCGATACAAGCAAAAAAATAAACAAGATAATTAATAAATTTTTCTTTCTTATCTTAACTTTTGTTTTTACAAAAAAATATCTTTTTCCATTACTCTTTATAAGATTTTTCATATATCTAGATTATGCAATCATACAACAAATCATGATGTATTTATAAAAAAAGAAGAGTAAAACTCTTCTTTAAACTGCACTGCTATTTATTTTATCAGGATTTTCTGAATCATCATCACCTTCTACTTTAACAATATCTTCACCTTTTAAAAAGTCCGGTAATTCTTCATTAAACTCTATATTTTCTACATCTCTAAAAAGATTATCTCCGTTATTTTGTTCATCTTCCTCATTTCTTAATGTCTTTATTCTTTCAAGTAATTGTTCATAATCAGGCAAATCAGTTAAATCTTTAATATCAAATCGTTTTAAGAAGTTTTCAGTGGTTCCAAAGAGAAGAGGCTTTCCAACAGCATCTTTTCTTCCAACCACTTCTATCATGTTTTGGTCTATAAGTATTTGAACAGCATAGTCTGAATTTACTCGTCTAATATCTTCAATTTCCAGTTTTGTTATTGGTTGTTTATATGCAATAATTGCAAGAGTTTCAAGTGCTGCTCTTGTCAATGATTTCTCTCTAATAGGATTTAAAACATCTGATATGTAGTTTGCATAATTAGGATTTGATGCAAGTTGAATTTTGTTTTTATATTCTATCAAATGAACACCCTTTTCTCCCGATAATTCATTTTTTAACTCATCTATTGCTTTGTTTAATTCCTTTTCACTTACATTTAACTTCTCTGCTATAAATGATTTTTCAATACCATCACCAGCAACAAATAAAATTGAATATAAAACTTCTTTTAAATTAAACACAGTATCTATAGTACTCATTTTTTACCTCTTTTTTTAAATTTCATTAGAAATTATATTAATTTGTTTAAACATTCCAATCTGTTCAACTCTTACAGCTTGCAATTTTAAAAGTTCAAGCAATGCTAAAAAAACATTTATCATTTCACTTTTTGTCATATCTTTTACAAACAAATCTTCAAAAGGAAATCTTTTATGTTCTCTTGCATATGCCCTAATTGACAAAATCTTTTCAGCAACAGTAAATCTATCTTTTGCTATTTTCTTAGGTTCTTCTTTGTCTTTTCCCCTTGCCTCTTGTTTTGCAAGCAAATTTGCAAAAGCATCTAACAATTTATCAAGAACCATATCTTTTATGATAATTTTAACTTTTTCAGTTTCTTTTCCAGGGGCTCTATAGAGTTTATTTATATCTTCAATCTCTCTAAGCCTTGCCCCAGTTTGTTTGAACAATTCATATTCTTTCAATCTCTGCAATAGCAATGTTTCACTGTCTTCTTCCTCGTCATCTTCTTCTGTTTCTACTGGCAATAAATGTTTTGATTTAATTTCAAGAAGAGTTGCCGCAACTGTTATAAATTCACTGGCTCTATCCATGTCTATTGAATCTAAATCTTGCATATATTCCAAATATTGTTCAGTGATATCAGCAAGTTTGACTGTCATAATATCAAGTTTTGCATCTTTAATTAAATGTAACAACAAATCTAAAGGACCCTCAAAGTTGTCAAGCTTAAATCTATATTTATCATCTACAAAAGAGAGTTGTTCTGTTTCAACATCATTATTATCTGCATTAGTTTGATCAGAATTAACTAATTTATCTTGTTGTAACTCTTGTTTTTCTTCCATTAAAACAACCCCCAAACTATAAAAACTATCTTATAAAAACAAAAGAAATTGATATGTAAAAATCAAAAACCCATTCATGATTAAAAGACAAAATACAATCTAGTTAATATTATAAATAATATCTTTTAAAAAATCAAGCAAAAATTTATTTTGAAAAACTTGTTAAATTAAAACTAGATAGACCTTTCTTATTTAATTCTTAAATATTATTTTATTTGAAATTTTTATAATTTATTCCCCTTCATAACAGACAAAATATAATGAAGTTCTCATGATAACTAAAAAATATAACCATCTTTGTAAGTCTTGTTTTTGCTTTCTATAAGTTTTTATTTCTATCTACATTTTTGTTTTAAATAACAAAGAATCCGAAGAACACTAACCATTTAAGAAACCGATATTTCGTGCAAGTGTATGACTAAATTTATGATTATTTTTATGATTTAAATAAAAATACAAAAATTCAAATTCACGCAAAAAAAACAAATATAACAGAAGTCAATCTTTAATTTATAAAAGGCTTAAAGTGTGGCACTATAACTATTACAATATGTTTTAATTTTTCTTTTAATAATAAAAAAATATGATGATTATTGCATCATATTTTTTATATAATTTTTTGTTACCAATTTACAACTATTTTGTCAAAGCAATCTTTAAGAGATAATTTATCAATATTATCTTTAACAATTAAATCAACCTCTTTTATAACATTACCATTTTTTGAAATGATAGCTTTTCCAACGATATCTCCATTTTTTGTTGGGGCATTAATTTTATTCGGATTTTCATAAGTCACATCATATTCTATTTTATCACCCTTTTTAGTTACTAAAGAGAAATTCTCCTTTGAATAAATATCAACGACTTCCTGCTTCCCTTTATTAACAGGCAAAGTAAACAAAGATTTTGTTGTATCAATTATTGTCTTATTCTCAAAGTTAGCAAAGCCATAATTAAAAAGTTTAGAACATTCATTGAATCTTGTTTGGCTATTTTGTGCCCCAATAATAACAGATATTAATCTCATGTTATTTCTTACTGCTGTTGCTGATAAGCAGCAACCTGCTTCATTGGTAGAACCTGTTTTTCCTCCGTCACAACCATCATAATATCTTATAAGTCTATTTGTGTTTACAAGCTCAGTCTTTCTACCAGACGGATGAACAAGCTCATCCATCCAAATCACGCTATATTTATGGTATATTTCATGCCCCGCAACTTCTTTTAAAGCAATTGCACAATCTTTTGCACAAGAATATTGCTCTGGTGCTGGAAGACCTGTACAATTAACATAATTAGTATTATTCATTCCTAATTCTTTTGCTTTACTATTCATTCTTGAAACAAACGCCTCTTCACTTCCTGAAATGTGTTCGGCTAATGCAACAGAAGCATCGTTCGCCGAAGCCATAACTACACTTTTTAATAAATCCCCAGCACTATATTCAACATAAGGATCAATAAAGACTTGACTTCCACCCATGCTAGATGCGTTTTCAGTTGTCGTAATCATTGTTTCTTCTGTTAAATTTCCAGCATCCATTTCTTCCAATGTTATTAGAATCGTCATCATCTTTACCATGCTTGCAATTGGTAAATGTTTCTCTGCATCTTTTTCAAACAACACCATTCCAGATGAATAATCAAGAAGCAACGCACTTTTGCTTTTTAAATCAATTTCAGAACTAGCAAATGCAATACCTCCATAATTTACACAAAATGTTGTAGCAAGTATGCATAACATAATACTAAACAAAGCTATTCTTTTCATTACAAACTCCTTTTTTGATTTTAGTTTTTTCAAATTTATCAAATTTATTCAATAAAAAAGCAGAGAATTTAACCCTGCACTTTTTTAAATAACCAAAATAACTTTAGCACTAAATAACGCAAGAAGCAGTGCTTCTAATATACAAATTATAAATAAGCTCAATATTGTTGTTAACACAATTTTTAATCTTTGATGTGACGTCCGACAACCACCCCAACATCTATAATCTTTATTTGTTTTATACATTATTGCAAAAAATAAAATCATAATTGCCAATGCTATTAACTGACAAGGAAAAGCAACAATAATAGAAATTAGTGTGCCGGAAAATCCAAATTTAACAATCATTAAACATATATTTAAGCCTAAAAGATATCCACGATATACTATAAATATTATGCCTATTGGTAATAAATAAATGGTAAAAGAACACCCTAGCAAGATCAACATTATAAAAAACATAGACAATAATCTGGTAAAAAAAGTTGAAGTTAAACCACCTGTTGTTATATCTACAACACCAAAATTATCACTATCTATTATATTTGAATGTGTTTTTGCTCCTACAATTATACCAGTTAAAAATGCAATAAAAGTTATTATAGATATTATTATTAATAAAAATTTATTTATTTTTACATTCTCAAAAATAAAGTTTGTAAAATCATTAAAAAGACGATTTTTGTTCTTATTTGTCATATTTCATTTTATGAATAAAAATAAAAAAAAAGAACAAATAAGTTCTTTTCTTCTTTTTTATTTTTTCAATGTCTTTAATCTATTTTAATATAATTCAATTAATTTTTCAGCAAATGCTTTAACATGCTCATAAGTCAATCCACCTTGGAAATAAGCAATATATGGTGCTCTAATTGGACTATCGCATGAAAGTTCAATTGATGCTCCACCTACAAAAGTTCCTGCGGCCATTATGACTTTATCATTATAACCAGGCATATCCCAAGGCATAGGCAAAACATAAGCATCTACTGGTGAAACTGTTTGAACTGTTTGAACAAATTTTATTAATTCTTCATCTGTATTAAAAACTACAGATTTAATAATATCCTGAGGTTTTTCATCATTAGATGGAATAATTTTATACCCCTTATCTTCCATAATCTTTCCAACAAGTAAGCATCCCTTTAATGCTTGAGCAACAACATGAGGAGCTAAGAAAAATCCTTGGTAGAACATACGATATCCAAGTTCAAAAGAACCAAGTTCAAGCTTTAATGATGGATTTGTATATCTTGTTGCAATCATATCTATAGCTTTTTCTTTGCCAACAATATATCCCCCTGTTGGAGCAAGTCCACCACCAGGGTTTTTAATTAATGAACCCATAATAATATCTGCACCAACATCAGTAGGTTCAATTTCATCAACAAACTCTCCATAGCAATTATCTACAACTATAAATGACTCAGGAGAAATTTCCTTTACTTTTTCAAAAAGCCCCTTCATTAAATATGGAGATAGTGCTTTTCTTGAACTATACCCTCTTGAACGTTGTAAATAAACCATTTTAGGCTTAATTTCTTTTATTGTCTTATATATTTCATCATAGTTAAAATCACTATCTTCTGTTAGGTCAATTTGTTTATAGGTTACACCATAATCTTCAAGAGAACTATTTCCCTTACCAAATAATGTATCTTGAATAGTATCATAAGGAAGTCCTGTAACTGACAACATTACATCTCCTCTTCTTAATAATCCATATAAAACAGTTGTTATTGCATGAGTTCCACAGCAAAGCATTGGAGATACTATTGCTTTTTCTCCTCCAAAAACTTTTGCATACACTTTTGCAAGAGTATCACGACCAACATCATCATAACCATATCCTGTTGTCCCATGAAAACAATTCTCTGAAACTCTAAATTCTGCAAATGCGTTTAAAACCTTCTTTTGATTTTTAAATGCAATATCATCAATTTTTTCATACTTATCTCTAAGTTCTCTTTCTGCATCTTTTAAAACTTGTTCTACATTGCAAGCCATTTTTCAATCTCCTTTTTCATACAATTAAATGCTTCATCTTTATTCTCAACATCTATGAATTCTACATTGTTCATTCCCTTTAAAAAGGTTATTTGCCTTTTTGCATAATTCCTTGAATGTTGCTTAACTTTTTCAACCATTTCCTCAATGGAACATTTTGAATTTATATAATCAACCACTTCTTTATAGCCAATTGCTCTCATTGGTTGACAATATCCATATTTATCATACAATCGTTTTACTTCATCAACCAATCCGTTGTTCATCATAATATCAACACGTTTATTGATTCTTTCATAAAGTTTACTTCTTTCCATATTTAAAGCAAAGATTTTAAAGTCAAATTCATTTGTTTCTTTCTTTGTTTGGTTTTCTCCAAACAAAGAAATTTCCATAGCTCTTATAACGCGAACCTTATTAAATCTATCTATTTTATTAGCAATATCAGGATTAATTTTTTGTAATTCACCAAATACAAAATCAAGACCTTTTTCTTCAATATCTTTTTCTATTTTTTTCCTAAAGTCATCATGTTTTTCTGTTCCACCAAAGTTATAGTTTTCAACTAATGCTTTGACATACAATCCCGTTCCACCTACTATAATAGGAAGTTTTCCTTTGCTATAAATTTCATTTATTTTTTCCTTAGTAAAAACAACATAATCATATACAGAAAATTCTTCTTTAGGAGAAACCAGATTAAGTCCATAATGTTTTATATTTTCCATTTCTTCCTCTGTTATTTTTGCCGACCCAATATCAAATTCTTTATACACTTGAACAGAATCTGCAGAAATAATTTCTCCATTAAAAAACTTAGCAAGTTTTATTGAAAACGATGTTTTTCCAACCCCAGTAGGTCCCAATATAAATACAACTTTTTTCTTTTTTTGACTATTACTTTTAGTCAACAAACAATTGTTCATTATTTCATTTTTTTCAGTCATTTATTAGACAATCCTTTTAAACATTTTTTCAAATTCATGTTTAGTTATAACTAATGTAATAGGTCTTCCATGAGGACAAAGCATAACGCCTTTTCTTACTTCTTCTATAATGTAAGCACATTCATCTTTTGTTATTTCATCACCTGCTTTAATAGCATGTTTACATGCAGATTGACAAAGTTTTGAATGGATAAAGTCGCTTCTCTTTTTATCCCAACCAATACCTTCTTTAATTATTTCGTCAACAAATTTATCAAGTTCTATATATGATAAAATATAAGGAACACTTGTAACAGTATATTTATAACCTTCTTTGTTTAAATCAAATCCAAGTTTCTTTAAATCATCTAACATTAAATCAATTGACTGAGATTCTTTTGCACCTACAGTGAAAGTATATGGTGCAAGCAAATCCTGTTTTGCAATGTTTTCACCACTATCAACAGCTTTAACAAGTTTATCGTACAATAATCTTTCATGCGCTGCATGTTGATCTATAAAATAGACTGCATCATCAAGTTCAATTACAATATATGTTTTAAATAATGTGCCAAGAATTTTCATATCATCTTTTACAGACGCTTTTAAAAATGTTTGTTCACTATTATTTTCTATATCTCTTATAAATTTTTCACCTGATTGATCAAACAAGAAAGTTGTATCATTTTTACCAAGATTATACTTATCCTTGATTGAAAGATTTTCTAATTCTTTAAAGGTTGAATTATTAATAATTCCATCACTATCAGAAATTGATTTTTTCTCGTTGTCAACCTTATTAACTTCAATTTCAAACTCTTTTGGGTCAATTATTTGTTGATCCTTATCAAAAAAGTCTATGCTAAAACTTTTCCCACCAATAGTAGATTTAGGTCTATCATTTGCAACAAAATTATTTGTTATTTCGTTACCACTAGAACCTAATGAACTTATTTTGTTGATGTCAGTTTCTTTTTGCTTATCATCTGAATTATAAATGAAATTGTTTAGATTTTGATTTTTATCTAAGTGGTTTTCCTCTTGGTATTGGCTTGAATTAGAAATAAAATTTTGTATTTGATCAACTGACAATAGAGCTTTTTCTACTGCCCGTCTTACCATACTAAACATTTTATTAGGATTATCAAACTTAACCTCTTTCTTTGAAGGATGCACATTTACATCAACACAGTCTGCTGGCAATGTTATTGATAAAATATATATAGGAAATCTTCCTTTCATTAAAAATGATTCATAAACACCTTGAACTGCATTTGAAATTAAAAAGTTTTCTACGCATCTTCCATTAACAAAAAGTGTTTGATATGTTCTATTACTTTTTGAAATTTTAGGCTTTGTAATAAAACCTCCAATCTTAAATCCATCTTCTTCATAATTTACTTCTATTAGGTTATCATAGACCTCTTTCCCATAAATTGTATATATTATGTCCTGCATACTACAAGAAGTAGTATTATATACTTGTTTTCCATCAACATAATATTGAAAAGAAATATTTGAATTTGACAACATAAACCTTTCTATTAAATGAGTGATTTCTGATTCCTCAGTTTTTGGTTTGCGTAAAAACTTTGCCCTAACAGGTGTATTAAAGAATATATTTGAGCATGATATGGTTGTTCCATTAGATTTTGCAACTTCTACAACCTTTTCAAAAATTCCACCATTAACTTTTATTGAATAACCTACTGGATTATCAGCTGTTTTAGATGAAAGTTTCACTTGACAAACAGAAGAAATACTTGCAAGGGCTTCACCTCTAAAACCCAGACTCATTATATTATCAAGATCTTCAACATTCTTTATTTTACTTGTTGCATGAGGTAGAAATGCTGTAGTTAAGTCATCTTTTTCAATTCCACAGCCATCGTCAATAACTGTTATATTTTTAATTCCACCGTCTTCTATCTCTACCCTTATATTCTTGGCACCTGCATCAATACTATTTTCAACAAGTTCCTTTACGATAGAAGCAGGTCTTTCTACAACCTCACCTGCAGATATTCTATTGTAAACACGTGCATCAAGCACATTTATTTTCATCTATTCCTCCTTTGCCTTTGTTACAAAATCGTTAAGTAGGTCAAAAGCATGCATTGGTGAAACTCTATTAATATCAATATCTCTTAAACTAGCTAATATTGACATTGCAAGTTTTGTATTATCTTCAGCCTTATTTTTATTTTCTTTGAAAATATCTAAATCTAATTTTTGATTAACCTTTTCAAGATTTTTAGAAATTTCTTTTGCCCTATCAAGAACTTCTCTTGGAACACCTGCAAGTCTTGCAACTTCTATACCAAAACTTTTATTTGCTCCACCCCTTACTATCTTTCGCAAGAATATAACATTATCATCTAATTCTTTTACTGCTATTTTATAATTTTTAACACCAGCTAATATTCCTTCAAGTTCTGTAAGTTCATGATAGTGAGTAGCAAATAAAGTTTTAGCCTTAAAATGTTTTGACAAGTACTCTACAACAGACCACGCTATACTTAATCCATCAAATGTTGAAGTTCCACGACCTATTTCATCAAGGACAATTAAACTTTTATCTGTTGCATTTGCAAGAATCTGGGCAACCTCGCTCATTTCTACCATAAATGTGCTTTGACCAAATGCCAAATCATCACTTGCACCTACTCTGGTAAATATTCTATCCGTAATTGGGATTTCAGCATCTTTTGCAGGAACAAAACTTCCAATATGAGCAAGTAAAGTTATTATAGCAACTTGACGCATATATGTGCTTTTACCAGCCATATTAGGCCCTGTTATAATCATTATCTTGTTTTCATTTTCGTCTAGTAAAGTGTCGTTTGCAACAAACTCACCTTTTGACATAAACTGTTCTACAACAGGATGTCTTCCATCAATTATTTTTAATTGTTTTACAGATGAATTTATATTAGGTTTAACATAGTTATTTTTCACAGCCACCACTGCAAGAGATAAAATCGCATCAAGTTTTGCTATTGAAGAAGCTATTGTTTGAAATGACTGAATATACTTTGTTAAAATTCCTTTAATTTGAGTGAATATCTCACTTTCAAGCTGAAGAGCCTTTTCTTCAGAACCAAGTATTTTATCTTCAATTATTTTTAAGTCTTCAGTAATGTATCTTTCATTATTTGCAACAGTTTGCTTTCTTTGATATCTTAATGGAACTTTATCAAGTTGGCTTCTGTTTACTTCTATAAAATAACCGAAGACCTTATTAAATCCTATTTTTAAATTTTTTATTCCTGTTTCTTCTATCTCTTTTGCTTGAAGTTGCTCAACCCATTCTTTTCCAAGCCTTTTAGCATCTTTATATTCGTCTAATTCTCTATTAAATCCATGTTTTATATAGCCACCATCTTTCATAAGCGCTGGTGCTTCCTCGTCAATAGCACGATTTATAAGATCAGTAACATCGGATACATCAACCAAATTCTCTCTACATTCATTAAGAAACTTGCTTGACACTCCATTCAATTCATCTCTTATTTCTGGGATATGGCTTAGTGAATTTTTAAGTGAAATAAGGTCTTTTGGAGTTACATTTCCATAGGCAATTTTACCAGCAAGTCTTTCTATATCGTAAACATTGCCAAGCACATCGCTTAATCTATCTCTTAAAATTATTTTCTTAACAAACTCTTCAACAGCATCTAGTCTTGAGTTTATCTCTTTGCTGTTTTGAAGAGGCTCGTCAATCATTTTTCTTAAATATCTTGCACCCATACTTGTCTTTGTTTTGTCAAGTACCCAAAGTATAGAACCATACTTTTTTCTTTCTCTATTTGTATCAACAATCTCAAGATTTCGGCGTGTGTTTAAGTCAATAGTCATATAATTGTTATTTCTTACCAGCTTTATCTTGTTAATATTAGTCAACGCCCTCTTTTGTGTTTCAGTCAAATATTCAAATAGTGCACCAGCACTACATATAATAGGTGTTTTCCCTTTAATATCATAAACTGTTTGATAGTTTTCTCCAAATTGTTTGATTAAATTATCATCTGCTCTTGTTTTTGTAAAAGCCCATTCATAATAAGATTTTAATTTTATCACATTACCTAATTTCATAATAGGTAAATTGTTATAAAATTTTTCCGCTTCTTCATTTCCTATAACTTCAGATGGCATAATTCTTGCAATTATATCTGACATCTCTTGTTCTGGTCTATCTCCAAGTTGTGTGACTTCAAAATCACCTGTTGATATATCTACATAACTTACTCCAATTTTATCATCTGACTTATAAACAGATAATAGATAATTATTTTTTTGACCTTCAAGCATTTCATCATCAATTACTGTTCCTGGAGTTATAACTCTTACAACATCGCGATCTAGTAATTTAATACCCTTTCCTGGCTGATTTAATTGTTCACATATCGCTACTTTATGCCCATTTGCAACTAATTTGGCTATATAAGTCTGTGCTGCATGATGAGGAATTCCACACATTGGAGCCTTATCTTGAAGTCCACATGCTTTTCCTGTTAAAATCAAATCCAATTCTTTTGAAACCATAATTGCATCATCATAAAACATTTCATAAAAATCGCCCATTCTATACATTAAAATACAATCTTTATACTTTTCTTTCATTTGCAAATATGCTTTCATTGCAGGAGAAAGTTCATATTTCATCTCTTGTTATCCTCCTCTTGTATCTCCTTCTCAAGTTGCAAAAGTTTATTGACACGTTTATGTTTTATTTCATCAGGTATTTGCCCTTCCATTTTGCTTGCAACTGTTCCTTCTCTAGGAGAATACATAAAAGCAAAAATGCTGTCATAGCGAACCTGCTTGACAAGTGAATATGTATCATTAAACTCCTCTTCTGTTTCAGTTGGAAAACCAACAATAAAGTCTGATGTTATTCTACAATTTGGAATTTTTTCTCTGATTTTATTTATAATATCAAGATATTTTTCTCTTGTATAACTTCTATTCATTAACTTTAATATTCTATTATTCCCACTTTGTGCTGGTAAATGAATATATTTTTCAATTTTATCTTCATTGGCTATTGTATCTATAACCTCATCTGTTAAATCTTTTGGATGAGATGTCATAAATGAAAGTGTGAAATCACCATCTAAAGCACATATATCTTTTAACAACTTTGCAAAAGAAACTTTTGGCTCTAAATCTTTTCCATAAGAGTTAACATTTTGTCCAAGAAGAGTTATTTTCTTATATTTGCCCTCTTTTATAATTTCTTTTATCTCTTTTAAAATATTTTCTTCCTTTCTTGATTTCTCTCTACCCTTTACATATGGAACAATACAATATGTGCAAAAATTATTGCACCCCTGCATTATGTTAACCCATGCATTTTCTCCACTTGTTCTTTTGTATGGCAGAACTTCATCAATATCTCCCTCTTGCAAAATTTCAAGTTGTCTACCTTTCTTTACAGCTTCAATATAATGTCCAAGTTTTGGCAAGTTAAATGTTCCTATAACTATATCTATAAAAGGAAATGTATTCATCAAATATTCCGCTGTTTTTTGTTTTTGAGTCATACAACCACATACAGCAATTATAAGATTTTTATTTTTCTTCTTTAATCTCTTTAAATTTCCAACATTTCCTAAAACTCTATCTTCAGCACCCTCTCTTATTGCACATGTATTAAAAACAATTATATCCGCTTCTTCTCTACTTCCACATTCCGTATAGCCAAGATCTTCTAATATACCAGCAATTTTCTCAGATTCGTGCACATTCATTTGGCAACCATATGTAACTATAAAATATTTCATCTTTAACCTCATTAAATTAATAAATTGTATATCAATTTAAAAATGCCGTCAAAATAAATTACAAATGAAATTGTAATAAATTAAATTAACACCATTATTCTACAATTACCTTAATTATACTATAATTACTTTAATTTTTCAAATAATTTTTTCTTCATACAAATAATTTATTAAACTTTAAACATAATAACAAATGATGAAAAAATTTCTCAAATGGTTTATGATTTTACTGACAATATTAATTATATCAGCACTTATTGGGCTGGGATTTTATATTTCTTCAATCTATATTAATGCACGCTCAATTGAAATAAATAAAGAAGTTTTATCAAGCCCTTCACTCTCTATAGAAATATTTGATAACGAAAATAAACCAATTAAAGAAGATAATGAAATTAATAAGGCATATGCTAAAATTGAAACACTTTCAAATGAAACAAAAAATGCTTTCATTTCAATTGAAGATAAAAATTTTTACAATCATAAAGGAGTCAATTACAAAAGAATTGCAAAAGCAATGTTGAATAATATAAGAAGTGGAAAACTTAAAGAAGGTGCTTCAACAATAACACAACAACTTGTAAAAAACACTCAATTAACAAGTGAAAAGACTTTTGAAAGGAAAATAAAAGAAGTTGCTCTTGCACAAAAAATTGAAAAAATGTATTCTAAAGATGAAATTCTTGAGCTTTATCTTAATGTTATCTATTTTGGAAATAATTGCTATGGAATTGAAAGTGCTTCAAATTATTATTTTTCAAAACCGGCAAAGGAATTAAATGTTGAAGAAGCCTCTACTCTCGCTGGCATGATTAAATCACCTGCTAAATACTCACCTATTAAAAACTATGATAATTGTTTAAAACGAAGAAATCTTGTGTTAAGCGAAATGAATAAAGACGGCAAACTTTCAATAGAAAAATATAATAAAGCAATAAACACCAAATTATCATTAAATTTAAATACTGAGAAAAAAAATAAACTTAATTCATACAGTCAAATGGCAATTGATGAAGCTGAACAAATTTTAAAAATTCCTTCAAGACAAATTGCTTTAAGTGGTTACAAAATTTATACATATCAAGATAAATCAAAACAAGACGCACTTGAACAATCTTTTAAAGATGTCAACCCTGATTGTGATAGTGCTGGTATTATTATAGATAACAAAAGGCACGCAGTTTCTGCATATATTGGCGACAGCATTTATAAAATATTAGATTCAAAGAGACAGCCTGGCTCTTGCATTAAACCAATTTTGGTTTATGGACCTGCAATAAATGAAAATATTATTTATCCATGCACCCAGTTATTAGATGAAAAAACAACAATATCTGAATATACACCTAAAAATGTAAATGATGTATACAGAGGATATGTAAGTGCAAGAGATGCTTTGTCAAAGTCAATTAATATTCCTGCAATTAAAGTTTTGTCTTATGTCGGAATTGAAAAGGCAAAAATCTATGCCGAAGATATGGGAATAACATTTGATGAGCTTGACGATAGTTATTCCCTTGCCCTTGGAGGAATGACCTATGGAACAAATATTTTGCAACTTGCAGGAGCCTATACAACATTTGCAAATAATGGCAAGTATGCTCCAGCCAAATTCATATCTTTTATAACAGATAAAAATAATAATCTTGTATATATTAATAAACCAACTGAAAAGGTAGTTATGCGTGAAGATAGTGCATATCTTTTAACTGATATGCTTAAAACATGTGCTAAAACAGGAACGGCTAAAAAACTAGCCGAGTTAAACATAGATATTGCATCAAAAACTGGAACGGTAGGAAAGCCAAATTCAAAAAATAATCTTGATGCTTGGAATATCTCTTATACAAATGATTTTACTTGTGGTATATGGCTTGGAAACCTTGATAATTCACCTATCACATATGCCGGTGGAAACCAACCAACCGAAATTGTTAAAAATTATTTTAAAATAATTGGAGATAAATCCAATTTCAATATACCTTCAAGTATAGTTGAGAAAAATATAGACAGAACAGAACTTGATGAAAATCATAGAGTTGTTTTAGCAAATAACTATATTCCAGAAAGATATGTTCAAAAAGAAATTTTTTCAACTTTTAATCTTCCAAAAGATGTATCTAATAAATTTTCTTCTATTGAAAAACCAATATTAAACAGCAAAGTTGAAGGAAACAAAGCTATCATAGAGTTTGAAGCAAAAGATTACTTAACCTATACAACAATATCAAATGACAAAACTATTGAAAAAATAAGTGGAAAGAATGGAAATCAAAAAATAATTATTCCATTAACATCAAACAAACAAAAAGTAACTTTTGAATGTTTTTATACTTTATCTCCAGAAATTGCAAGTTCTCAAGAAATAAGCTTTGTAAAAACATCTAAAAAAAATAATGATAAATGGTTTATATAAAATTATATACAACCATAATCATTATTTTTTGTTTTTATAAAATAATTATTTTTAATAATTTATAAATCTATGTTCAGCATTTATTCCCATATAATATTATCTGGAACTTGTTGTATTGGACACTCAACATCATATTCAATATATCTTTCCACTGAGTTAATACCATCGTTAGTATATTCACTAGTTATTCTAAATTTTTCATCAAATGTATATTTAACAGTTGTTACATTATCGTTTAGCACTAAATTCCAAAAATATTGTCCATCAACAAAAGTCAAGCTCATATTATCAACCGTATTAATTTCTGCAAAAAGAGACCCAATAAAATATGAAATAAAATTTTCTAAAACTGTTTCTTCAACCCCTAAAGAAACAGAGAATATTTCATCATAAACATCTTCTATAGTTGAATAATTTTTGTTTCCTGTTAATGTTAATAAATCATAATTATATCTCATTCCATCGCTATAATAGATAACATCGCTATCATATTTAAAACCTTTTAAATAAATTTGGTCCTCTGAAAAATAAGATTCAAACATTCCGTTTGGTTTGTTATAATTTTGTTTTATGCTTTTTAATCCCTCATAGCCTTGCCAAATAATATTTTCAAAACTCTCTGCATCTACAACATTAACCTTATAAATCTACATTTAAGTCTTTATAAGTTATTTTAATTGTATATTCCCCTACTTCTTCTCCGTTATAATTTGTTGTATTTACTTCATAGTCTGTTATTTTTTGACTTTTTCCTCCGTCATAGTAGGCAACAACTTCTAAATTTTCTTTATTAAAATCCTCTCCTTGAAAATAATATTTCTGAGATTTTTCTTCGTTCACAGCAATACTTACTGGAGAAGATGTGTTATTATATATTTGGTTTATGTTTAAAAATAAATAGATTAATGCCGACAACGCAACTAAAAACACTATAATCCCAAAAACGTTTATTATTTTCTTTTTCATATTATACCCATTCTAATTTAGAAGTTTATCATTTATTATATTTATTATCAAACAACAATCTATCAATTTTGTTATTACTTATATTTTTGTTTTTGTTTTAAAATAACTTTTTTAATTTATAATCACTCTTGCCAAAAAAATAAAAATAAAAACATTATATCAGTTTGATATAATGTTTTATAAATTTCAGCTTTTTAAAAATTATTCTTCAGAGTTAGAATCATCTGTTTTTAAAGCATTTCCGCCAATACCATAGGCTTCTTTAACTTTTTCAAAAATTTCATTATAAATTTCTGGATTTTGTTCAAGGAATGTCTTAACGTTTTCTTTTCCTTGTCCAATTTTTTCGTCATTATATGAGAACCAAGAACCAGATTTCTGAATGATGTCTGCACCAAGTGCAAGGTCAATCACGCAACCAACTTGGCTGATTCCTTGTCCATAAATAATATCAAATTCAGCTGATTTAAATGGAGGAGCAAGTTTATTTTTTACAACTTTAACGACCGTTCTATTTCCAATAATATTTGTTCCATCTTTAATTGTATCTTTCTTTCTTACATCTAATCTGATTGATGCATAGAATTTTAATGCTTTTCCACCTGTGGTAGTTTCAGGTGAACCAAACATTACTCCAACCTTTTCTCTTAATTGATTGATAAAAATAACAGTTGTATTGCTCTTATTAATAATTCCTGTGAGTTTTCTTAAAGCTTGACTCATCATTCTTGCTTGAAGTCCAACATGATTGTCGCCCATTTCTCCATCAATTTCTGCTTTAGGTGTCAATGCTGCAACTGAGTCAACAACAACAATATCCACAGAACCTGACTTAACAAGCATTTCACAAATATTTAAAGCTTGTTCTCCATTATCAGGTTGAGAAATCAATAAATCATTTAATACAACACCCAATTTTTCAGCATATGATGGATCAAGTGCGTGTTCTGCATCAATAAATGCAGCCGTCCCGCCCTTCTTTTGTGCTTCAGCAATTATGTGCAAAGAAACTGTGGTTTTACCAGATGATTCTGGTCCATAAATTTCAATTACCCTTCCTCTTGGAATTCCACCAATACCAAGTGCTATATCAAGAGTTAAACAACCTGTAGGAATAACATCAATAGGTTCGTTTACCCTGTCACCAAGCTTCATTATTGCACCTTTTCCATATTGTTTTTCAATTTGAAGAAGTGCTTGGTCTAATGCCTCTTTTTTTGCATCTTTTTTAACATCTTTTTTTTCCATAAAATCCCCTTTAATATAACATCATTTTACAAGTATTATTTTATCAAAATCACTTTAAAAAGCAAAATCATTTTGACGTAATTTTTTCATGAGATGAAATAATACAGAATTCTTTGCCATCTCAATACATTTATTTTTATCTGCCTTAAAGCTACTATTATAAATATGAACTTCATTTTTGTCAGCTATTGCAAACTTTAAATTTAAAGCATTTTCATTAAATTTACCATTCGTTACAAGAGCAATATCACTTCCTGTTTCTCTTAAAAACTTTAAAGTCTTATCAACAAGCACATCATCATTATCACATTCAAAAGATTTTATTTTTACCTCTTTTAAATACTCTAAAAAGTTATCATTTTCCTCTAGTAAACTGTTTATAATTTCCCCTTTGGTTATGTTTTCCAAGATTGAAATACTCTTATTTTTTTGAGAAAGCAAACTATAAATTATTTTGCTAAGCGAAAAACTATTTTCACTAAAAATATTATTATTAAAAGCAGATACTATTTTTATTTTTTTATCATCAATTAATGTGACTTCGTCATTTTGATATGAAATAAAAATATCACAAAGAAGATTGTCATAAAGTATTTTATATTTTAAATCTGGTATATCTTTTTTTAATTCTTCAAGTCTACTTATAATTGTTTCTTTTCCAAGCCCAAAAATCTTATATTGATAATACACTGAATTTTGTTGTTTTTCAAATACTTTGCTTAACAATTCTAAATCAGTTTCTATTGGAACAAACACGATCATTTGTTCTTCTTTCTTAAACACAACAATTTGCTCATCAATTATTTTCTTTTGACCACTTATTTTATCTATATTTTTTATTATAAGATTGTCCAAGTTTTTGTTATCACAAAAAATAATAAGGTTTTTATCATTTTCTAAAAAAGACTTTTCTAGGTCAAATTTTTCAATAATAAACTCGCTTATATCTATTAATCTATAAGCACAAATTTTATTAAATTTTTCAAAATCAAATTGTGCTTGACCTTTTATTATGTCATCAGAAAATATAAAAACCTTATATTCCATTTTAATCCTCTAGTATTAATTTTTTTTATTGTAAGCATCATTAAATGCATCTTCTGTGATTAAAAGTTTACGATTTCTTCCTTCAACTTTAGAAACCAATCCCAAACTTTCAAGCTCTGCGACTATTTTTGAAGATTTATAAGTGCTTAATCCCATTTCTTGTTGTAATAAAGTTGCTGTAACTTTGTTGTTTTTAAAGAAAACTCTCATAGCATCTTTTTGCTCTTCTGTTAACTCTTGGCTTTCTTCATTATTCCCAAGTTCTGACATTGCTTGGTCAGAATAATGAACTTGTTCTTCGCTATTATCTGCATCAGAAGTTTCTTCGTTTTCTTCTTCATCTTCTAAGTCATCTATTTCATCATGATTTACAAAGTTGTTATTTTTATCAGTTTTAAAAACCTTTCTATTTCTTATTAAATAACTAGCCCCTGAATAAATCGTGAGAATTGTTGCGGCAATCAAAATAATCATAAGAATAAAACTAATTATTCCTGAAACCTTGTTTGCAGTGTCACTATCCAATAAAGGATGAATGTCTGTAATGAAAAATGCGTAAAACATATAAAGTGAAACAGAAATATATTGAACTGTTGCCTTAACCTTTCCACCCATATCAGCTGCAAGAACTATTCCCTTTGATGCTGCAATTTGACGAAGTGCACTAACTATTAATTCTCTTGCAAGAATAATAATCACGCAAATTACTCCTAAATATGTAGGGAAAACTATTGGTGCACTGCCTGTAACTGGTGCTGCTATAATAAGAATTAAACCTGTCATTATAAGCACTTTGTCTGCAATTGTATCAAAAAACTTGCCTAGATCTGTAACTTGGTTATATTTTCTTGCCAAATAACCATCAATAAAATCAGTTAAGCAAGCAATTATGAATACTATTGTAGCAACAAGTCTTCCATAAGGTATAAAATCAGCCAAATAGAAGAATATGATTATAGGTAATAACAATAGTCTTGATAATGTTATTTTATTTGGTGTATTCATATTACCTCTCCTTTTAAATCGCTTCCATCAAAATCATATATTTTTACTTTTACGATTTGACCGCAATTTATACTACCATTATCCACAAAACGAACTCCAAAGTCAACTAAAGGCGAAAGTTTTTGACTATGTGCACAATATTCCCCTGTGCTTTCGTCAAAATAATCTACTAAAACTTCAATTTCTTGTCCTAAGATTCCTTTCACTTTTTCAAGTGCTATTTGATTTTGTATCTTTTTGATTTTATTCCATCTATGTTTTTTAGTGAAATTAGATAAATGTTTCTTCATATAAAAACTTGCCGTGTTAGGCTCTTTTGAATATGGGAAAAATCCTGCATAATCAAATTTTACATCTTTAATAAATTCAATTAATTTTTTGAATTTTCCCCTTGTTTCTCCTGGATAGCCAACAATAAATGTTGAACGAATTGCAAGTTCTGGATAATTTGTTTTTATATTTTCAATTAAAGCTCTTGTTCCATTTTCATCAACTTTTCTTCTCATACTTTGTAAAATTTCGTTATCAATATGTTGAAGAGGTAAATCTATGTAATTACACATTTTGGGATTTTTTACTATAAATGAAAGCAAATTATCATCAACTTTTTCAGGATATAAATAGTGAACTCTTATCCATTCAACACCTTTTATCTTTGACAATCTTTCGCACAATTCAATAAGTTTATTTTCACCATATAAATCTTCGCCATAACGAGTGGTATCTTGAGCAACCAAAATTAGTTCTTTAACACCACGGCTGACTAAATTTTTTGCTTCATCAATAAGATCTTCCATTGGATAACTTATATATCTTCCTCTTATTCTTGGAATTGTGCAATAAGAACAAACATTATTGCAACCATCTGCAATTTTTAGGTATGCATAACTTGGACTATTTGTTAATATTCTTTCATATTTTTTTATAGGTTTATCATGCTCAACACCATATAAATTTTCAACTATTTCACATATTTTATCATTTTCTCTTAATCTTAAAAAAGCGTCTATGGTAGGAAAATTTTCTTTCATTGAATTAAAGTTTCTCTCTGGAAAACATCCTGTTACAATAACTTTTTCAATCACTCCATTTTGTTTCAAATTTTCCATTTCTAAAATATTCATAATCGCTTCTTCTTGTGCTGGTGTGATAAATGCACATGTGTTAACAATTACAATATCTGACGAATACACATCGTCAGATATTGTAAAACCATACGCATGTAATTTTCCAAGCATTTTCTCTAAATCAACCTTATTTTTATCACAACCTAAGCTGATTGCTGATATCTTCTTTTGAACTAACTCTTCTTTAGTCATAAATGTCTCCAAATATTGCATAAAATTCATCTATTGTAATATAAACAGAACGTTGTTTTGAACCCTCTGCACTTGATATATATCCACGCTCTTCCATTTGATCAATAATTCTAGCAGCACGTGGATAACCAATTGATAATTTACGTTGAACCATTGTAGTTGAAGCAACACCATTATCAATACAAATCTTTAATGCCTGAGGCAACAATGGATCAACTCCATCTTTGTTATCTCCGCCACCATTAGTGTTTTTATTAGGATTGTTAATTGCATTAAATGCTTCTTCATCAAATATCTCTTCATTGTTTGCTGTAATATAATTAACAATATCTTTTGTTTCTGGCGTATCAATAAAGCAGCCTTGCAAACGAACTGGTGCTGAATCGGTTGGTTTATAAAGCATATCTCCATATCCCAACAATTTTTCTGCCCCTGTTGAACCTAAAATAACTTCACTATCAACCCTTCCTGCAACTTTAAATGCAATTCTTGCTGGAAGGTTTGCTTTAAGTGTTCCGGTAACAACATCTGTTGAAGGACGTTGTGTTGCAAGAATTAAGTGAATACCAGCAGCTCTTGCCTTACCTGCAAGTCTTCTAATTTTATCCTCAATTTCGTTCTTCGCAACGGCCATGAAATCTGCAAACTCATCAAATATTATAACAATATATGGCATCTTACGAACTCTGTTTTGAAGGACTTTCTCTATTTTGTTGTATTCATCAATATTTCTTACACGTTCTTCTGAAATAAGTTTAAATCTTCTTTCCATTTCATCTACAGCCCATTGTAGTGCGTTGACAGCTTTTGTTGGGTCTGTTATAACTTTTGGTATAACCATATGAGGCAAACCTTCATACATTGAAAGTTCAACCTGTTTTGGGTCTATCATGATAAATTTAACTTCATCAGGTGATGATTTATATAAAATAGAAACTATAATAGAATTCAAGCATACACTCTTACCAGATCCAGTTGTTCCTGCAACAAGAAGATGTGGCATTTTTTGTAAGTTACAAACTTTAACATTTCCTGTTATATCTTTTCCCAATGCAAAAGTAAGTGGAGATGGACTTAATGAAAATTCTTTTGATTGCAATACATCTTTAATACTTACCTTGGCTACTTTGTTGTTAGGAACTTCTATACCTACAATACTTCTTCCAGGTATTGGTGCTTCAATTCTTATTTCTCCCCTTGCTGATAACGCATAAGCAATATCTGCGTCAAGGGATAAAACTCTTTTAACTGAAATACCTTCTGGCATTTCTATTTCATATCTTGTTACTGTAGGTCCTATTACAACATTTTGAACTTTGGCAGGAACTCCAAAATTTTCAAGTGCATTTTCAAGTGCAACTCTCTTTGCTGGAATCTCTTCATTAAACATTGACAAATCATCAGATTTAGTCGTTATAAGATCAATTGATGGGCGAGAATATTTATAAGGTTTGATTTTTTCTTCTTTTTTATTGTCATCGTCAAGTTGAACAAATCTTTTTCTTTTTTCCATTTCATCATTTGGTTTATTTCTTGAAAAGTCATTTTCTCTTATACCAAATCTATTAGTGTTATTCTCTGAATGATTTTCTAAATTTACTCGTCCTTGATTTTCGCCTTCTCTATTAGAAAAGTCTTGTCTTTCTCTTAAGAGATTTTCCCCTCTTTCAGAAATATTATTTTCTCTTGAAAAACTATCTCTTGAAAAATTGTTATCACTATTTCTATCAAATGTTTTTGCTTCTTCATCTTGGTTTGATTCTTTATTTTCAACATCACCAAAATCAATATAGTCTTTAAATTGATTATTATCCTCTTCTCTTTCAATTTTTTCTTGTTCTACAACTGAACGAATTATGTCCTCAGCTTCATTAGTGATTTCTTCAGGTTTAACATCTGGTAAATTGCCTCTTTTAATTGATTGATTTTGAGAAAAGTCAAAACTTTCTTCATGAACATAAGAATTAGGTTTTATTTCCTCTTGATTCTTAATTTCGTTAATATTCTTATTTATTTCACTTGCTGACGCGTTTGTAGTAACTGCCTGATTTGAATAGTTTTGTGCTAAATTTATTTGTTGAACTGGGTTTCTTCTTTGTTTAGGTCTTTGTTCAATAAATTTTTCAATATCAACTGTAGGTGGCGATAAAAGATATTCTCTTATGCTCATTCCTGCAGGAACCTTCCCCTTGCTATCTTTTTCTTCAGGCAACTTAAGTTCTCTTGTTGAGTTTTGATTTTCAACACCATAAGTTGATTTATAACCACCCACTAATCCTAATTTTTCTCTCGCCGAAAGTTCATGCTTTTGTTCTTCTTCCTGATTTCCATCAAGCATAACTTTCGTTTCTTTTTCTACCTTATTGAAAACCTTTTCATTTCTAACACTATTGACATTGTTATTTCTAGGATTAAAAGGCTCTGAAACTTCTTTCTCTTTTATCTGAAGTTTTATTGGCTTTTGTTGCTTTGCTGTTTTTCTTAAAGATAAAACAGATTCTATAAAAAATGCAAGGCATGTGATAAATGCAATTGATAAAACAACATAAGTTGCAGGAATTCCCATAAACATTACAAGACTAGAAGGAATAAAACCAATTATTAAACCTCCTGCAGTCATCTGTTTATTATAATTCAATAAAACATATTCACCATAACTCATTTCATTAGGAGTTCCAATTATAATGAGTTGAATAATTGATAAAAATAAATACAAACTAAGCACTAAAAAAATAGCATACTTCTTTGGCATAACATATTTTTTATTATTTAATAAAGCAAGAGAAATAATAAAACCTAATACACATAATGGATATACAAAAATTCCCAATATTCCTAAAAAGAAATATTGAAGAAATGGAACTAATTTTGTTACTGAAAACAAAAATACAAAAGTTGACAATGCAAGTAAAGACCAGCCCACAATTAATTTTACATTTCTATTTGTTTTATTTTTGTTTTTATTTGAAACTTGAAATGTAGCCATGATTATCCTTTTAAAAATTTATATATTTTTTTACATTTATAACTATAGCACAAATAAAAAATATTCTCAAGTCGTCAAGTTGATTTTTGAGAATATTTTTTTGTTAGTTTATTGAACATTTTGTATTATGAAATTATATCACCAATATTTTCAGATACAGTCGTTAAATTAAAGTTATGACTTTGAAAATAATCTATAATTTTTGGAAGTGCCTTGACTGTTGCTTCTGTTGGATGCATTAAAATCAAATCTCCACCACTTGCATTCTTTATTGCCCTATTATAAATTAAATTTTCGTCATGATCTCTCCAATCAATCGTATCTCTAGTCCACATAATAGTTTTATATCCAAGTTGTGACGCACATGAAACTGTTAGTTTATCATAAGCTCCGCTTGGAGGTGCAAATAAATTCATATCAACACCTATCAATTCTTTTATTATTGTATGGGTTGTTTTTATTTCATTTAGGTTTCCTTCTTCACTTAATTTGTCATGATCCTTATGATGATATCCATGATTTGCAAGCTCATGCCCTTCTTCATAAATTTTTCTTAATAATTCTTCATTCATTACAGCCCATGTTCCACCAATAAAAAATGTGGTTTTTACATTTTTCTCATCTAGTATTTGAAGCATATCATCAAGAAACTCTGTTCCCCAGTAAACATTTATCATAAGGGTTACATTATTACTATTTTTATCACCATTATAATAAACACCACTAACTGCAGTGGTAGGAATTGCATTAAAACCTGCAATAACGGCAAAACCTGCAACAACTCCAACAATCAAAATCACAGCAAGGTTTATTGCCCATTTTTTTATTTTTATCACTCCAAAATGAATCTTTTTCATACTTCATATATATTCAATTTCAAATTAAATATGACTTGTATTTTTATATTGACATGTTGACAATAGCCATTAATAAATGTATAATAAAACCAATTGGAGATTATATATGTTAGATTTACAAAAATATGTAAAAAAAGACGGAAATTATATAGAAATTATAAATTATTCAGATAAAGGAATTTCTAAAAAAGCACTATATCATGATGGAAATTCAGTTGAAAAAATACACTTAATTCATAAAAATTATCAACCTTACGATGACGCATATTTTTACAATGGTCTTGCCGTTATTCATTTAGGTAAAATTGAAAATATTAAAAACTGGGGCGTTTTTAAAAACGTTATTCCAACAAATAATTATTGTGTTGTTAATAAAAATCTTGACATAGTTGTAGATGAAACTGAACTTGACAGCGATGGATTTTCATTAAAGCCATCTACCGTTCTTAAACTCGTCAAACAATATGGCATTGGTGCATTACAAATTTTAAATCCAAAAATGCTTTTAGTTAATGACTTTGAAACAACATTAAAAGAATATTTTGGTATGTATTGCTCAAAAGAATTAAATAAAATAGACCATATATCAAAAGAAAAATTAGATGAAGAAAAAAAGTGTTTTATAAATCTTATAGATGATTTAAAAGACCAATTAGAAAACGATTCAACAAATATGATATAAAATCAAAACTTTCTAATTAAAAATCAAGATACTATTTATCATGAAATATGTATCTTTTTTTTAAATGAAAAAATATTGTTTCATATAAAAAATAAGAAGTGCACCTGTGCACATAGGGAACAGTAAATATATATACTTGGAATATATTCAACGACAAGAAGTGCACCTGTGCACAAAAAAAGACTAGGAATAATCCTAGTCTTTCTTTATTAATTAAACAATATATATCTCTTCCTTAAAGTTTGAGCGGTGTAGATTCTTAATCTACTTGTACTTTTCTCTTTAAGATTTCTCTTAATTTCAGAGATTCTATCTCTGTCGACGTCATTTCTCTTTAAAAGGAGGTGATCCAGCGG
>CALWRN010000004.1 GCA_944383975.1 uncultured Clostridia bacterium
CAAAAATGACATTTTTTAGACACTTTTTACAAAATTTTTAGACACTTTTAAGTAAAAATTAGTTATGTAAAAATAATAAAATCCCTAATAAAATAAGGGATTTAAATGGTGGACTGCGGGGGGCTCGAACCCCCGACCCTTCGATTAAGAGTCGAATGCTCTACCAACTGAGCTAGCAGTCCATATTTGTTATTAAGTTGTCTTTTGTCAATTTTAAATATTTAAATTTTTCTTCTTGACATTTGCTTTTTATCAAGCAACAATTTGCGCAACTTAAAATTAAAATTTATAAAACTTTCTTGTTTCTAAATTGCTTTTTAAGTATATCATATTAATAATTTTTTGTCAATTAATTTATCATATTTGCAATAAAGAAAATTTATAGAAAATCGGCTTGCCAAGAAAACCTTATCAGCAAGCCTTATTTTATTTAAATTGAAAATTTCTATATTTTATAAAAAAGCATACATAATACAAGAAATTATGCAACTAATATTTTATTTACAAAATCATTGTTTACCAAAAAAGCTAAGCATTGTTATCTACTCGACTACATCTTTATCCTGCAATTTTTCAGGAACAGGAATTTCGCCATACTTCTTTTCAAACTCTTCAATATGTTTCTTTATCATATATTCTATTTCACGATTTTTTGATCTACCATAAAAATCAGCAACAAAAGCTAATTTAAAAAGCATTTCTTTTGAAACTCTTAATGTATATCTTGGATAGCCTTTTTTCATAAATCCCTCACTATTATTATAATAATGTTTAAATACATCAAAAGTATTCATGGTGGCGTCAAACATTCGTCATTTTTCTACAGTTTATTTTAAAAAATCTGATAATTCTACAAAAAAAAAGACTTTGTAGTAAAGTCTTTTATATCTTTAATTAAGCAACTGCAAATCTTAAACTCTTTCGCTATCTTTTTCATTTCTAATAATTTCTTCAATTCTCATTCTATTTTTTCTTGCCTTTGCATCCATTCGCTTTCTATAATTTTTATCATCTTCGATTGTCAATTCGTCAATTGATCGTCTAGCCATATCTACAGCTTCTTGGTATCCATATAGTTTTGTATTTTTTTCAAATACACTGTGAAATTTAACAGCTTTTAAATCATTTTTAAAGATAACATCGCCACTTTCAACATCCCTCATACTTGCAACTCCACCAAAATCACTTACTATATGGACAGTTAAACCTTTGAATGAAATTGTCATATCCTGAGGTCTTTCCCCTTTGATAAAAACTCTGAATATTCTTTCTGGTGTTTTTTCTTTTCTTTTATACATTGACAATATCACATCTTGGTTGTTATATTTTTTGAGAATAGCAATAGTATTCTTATTTAAAAGAGGTTCAATATTCTTGTTTATTTTTTTGGATTGTGCTTCTAAATTTATCATTTTTTCAAAAGCAGTCACCTTATTCAAAAAAGCTACAACTATTTCTGGTCTTTCCACATTATGAAAATTTACTTTTTTGCCATTATCGAAATATAAGTATAATGCTTTTAAAATTTGATCATTTTCTCCGCTTAAAGTTTTACATGACTCATTCAATTTATATATTTGAGCTGATAAATTTTCTTCATCTTCAGGCTCTGAGGCCATAGGTCTATCTATCAAAAGAACAGCAGCTGCCACAACCGCTCTTACATAATAACCATCATTTTCCGCCCAATGCCTTTCTGCAAATTTACAAAAACCAGCCTTATCAATTGCATATGCTTTTCCAAATTTTATTACTTCTTTTTTATTTTTCTTCTTTAAATAATTGAATAAATCTGACATTTCACTCTCCTAATACTTTCTTATTTTATCACATCCTATGCCTTAAATCAATACGGTTAAGCAAATATCTTTTAATTAATTATTTGTTAGATTCTTTATCACTTCATTTTTAATAAATCCATAGCCGTCACATAAACAATTCCCTTTTAAAAGATAATCTTTAACATTTCGTTGTAAAGATGTAGTTTCTGGCATTTTGTCAAAATCATCGACTATGTCAATTTGATTAAAAAGAAATTTGAAATAACCTCTTCCTTGATTATAATCAGGCAAAACATCAAATAAACTTTTAAAAAACATTATATTGCTGTTTCTGTTTAAAAATTTATCTAAATCAGGGCTAAGTAGCCAAGATTCACAGAAAAAATGTATTTTATCATTATTTATTTGAGGAAAGTATTGTTTTAATTTACTGTATGCTGTTTTTATAGAGTTTAAAACTGAGTTCGGTGAAAAATCTGTCTTTTGAGGTATATGCACCTTAAAAAAGCTATTATTGTTAAAAGTTATTTTATTATCATAAAACTCTTTGTTTAATTTTGAAACCTTTATTTTAAAATCTTCATCGGGAACAAAATACTCATATTGTAAACTGCTTATTGTAATTAATTTAATATTAATAAAATAGGCTCCCCAAACCATCTGAGAAAACCTAATTCCGCAAAGCCCTAAATTATTTTTATCTTTCAAACAAGCCCAATAAACTCCATGTTTTGATGCACGCTTTTGCTCTTCATCAAAATTATTATCTGTCATATTTTTATCATGTAATTTATAACCGCTTAAAAGAACAATCAAAGGTAAAAGATTATTCCCCATAACATTAAACATATTAACATTGTGTCCCCAAGACCAAATGTCACTTATTTGATTTGTGTTGTCTTCAAATAAAATATAATGAAATAAATTTGCTATGATTTTTAATTTCTTATCGTTGTTTATCTGAATTATTGCATTATAGATTTTTTCAATATAATCCTTTTCATCAACTAAATTATAAAAATTTATTGCATCTTGAATAAATTTTATGTTTAGCCAATCCATATATGGATATGTTTCTAAAGATTTTATATAACAATTTTCCCAAGATTTAGGAATATTGTCCATATTTATATAATTTGCGAGAGTTTCTAGACTATATTTCATTTTTTATCCTTTTGTATAAATTTTCCTATCTTTTCTTGTGGTTTGTGTGGCTTGCCAAAAATCTTTCACATCAAATTAATCACAAATTACCTCTTTTTAATTAGAAAAGCAATTTGTGTTTAAGTCTGAATATCTTATTAAGCAACTTTTCTCTGTTAGTTAACAATTTTGATGACAAATAATTTAAAAATTTTCTCTATCAATCTCATTTATAACACTTCTCTATATAATGCAGCTCTATTATACTGCTTTTAAATAGATGAAGTCAAATTTAAATACTTAAATCGCTTGACATGATTTTAATTTTTCCCTATAATAAAATTGAAATATTATTTAAAAGGAATTTAGTTCTATGGAAAATCAAGTAAAAAGACCTTATTTGTTGACTGGTCTTATAGTAAACATTGTTTGCTTCGCTGTTCTCGCATTATCAAGCATCATTTCAATCTTTGGCATCGCTGCAAGTTTTGATAGCGGAGATGCTGTTGAAGGCGCACTCATTTTATTGCTATTCTCAGTGATAATTGTGCTTGCACTTAGTGTTGTTGGGATGGTATTCTCTGCAATTTCAATTCAAAGAGTTAAACTTGACCCTGAAAAATTTGACAAGAAAAAAGGATTTATTCTTACATCATTTATCCTTGATGTCGTTGTCGTAATTTTCTCTATAATTGGATTGTGCTCTGGCAGTTTCAATGTTTCAAGTCTTTTAATGACTATTGCTCTCATTGCTGCAGCAGTTTTGATTATGTATGAATATGTTAATAATGACAAATTATTAAAACAAGCAAATACTCAAGTTCAAACAAAAGAAGAAACAACTGAAGTTGAAAAAACAGAGGAAGTTGTTGTAAGCGAAGAACCTCAAGAACAAGTTGAAGTTAAAAAAGATAATGTTGATGATTCAAGCGAAAACAAAGAATAAGAAAGAAATTAAGATATGATAAAATTACATCATATCTTTTTTTATTTTTATAACAACAGTTATATATTTACTTTACAATTTTCTAAGCTTTTACAATAGCAGTTATATAAATCTTCTAAGCCACCCTACTCAACTTTTGTTCATACCTAATTCTTAGTTTTTATTTTTTCACAACTTTTAGATTATTTAACTATCGTTCCTTTTCAAGAAAAATTATAATCTATCACTTAAATAATTGAAAAAATTAATAAAATTTGATAAACTTGATTTAAAGGTGAAATATGAAAACATTTGATACTATAATCTTAGGCGCTGGTGCTAGCGGTGTTATGTGTGCATTAAATTCATATAATAAAAACATTGCCATAATTGATAAAAACAATAAGCTTGGGAAAAAACTTGCTGTAACAGGCAATGGCAGATGCAATTTAACAAACCTCAACACAAGCAGTGTTTACTATAACGCAAACATTGATAAATATCTGAAAAGATTTGATGTAGAAGCTACATTAGCTTTTTTTAAGTCGATTGGGCTTTTGACTTATAATGACAATGAAGGCAGAGTCTATCCTTTATCAAATTCAGCAAAATCTGTAATTGATGTTATAGGCAACGCCATAAGTAAAAAGAATATTTCAACATTTTTAGAACATGAAATCATGTCAATAACTTACAAAGACAAAAAGTTTTACATCGAAACAAATAAAGAAAATTTTGAATGCGAAAAACTTGTTGTTGCGACTGGCGGGAATAGCCTTAATGAGTTTTTAAATTTATATAAGATAAAACATCGCAAAACTCATCCTAGTCTTTGCGCTTTAAAAACAACAAGCACAAGAAATCTTGAAAATGTCAGGATAAGTGATGTTGAAATAACATTAGAAAATGAAAGTGATAAAAAAATCGAACGCGGAGAAATCCTATTTAAAGACAGCGGAATCAGCGGCATTTCAATTTTCAACCTCTCCACCCTGCTTGCAAGAAAAGGTGATTATTCAGGCAAACTCATAATCGACCTCCTTCCCTTTTTAAGCGAAAAAGAACTTTATGATTTGCTTGTTGCAAGAAAAAATCTCAATGTAAAGATCTCAAATTTCTTTGATGGACTTTTTGTAAATCAAATTGCTTATGAAATACTTAACCGAAGCAAGGTGGATGAAAATCGAAGCTCTATAAAATTGAGTGATAAAGAAATACAGTCCTTTGTAAAAATAATTAAACATTTAGATTTTGCTATAAAAGGCTTTTACAATAATAATCAAGTCTATTCTGGTGGAGTTGAACTTGACGCCTTGACCGATGATTTAGAATGCAAAAACATTGAAAATTTATATTTCTGCGGTGAAATATGTGATGTCGATGGAGAATGCGGAGGCTTTAATTTGCAATGGGCTTGGACAAGTGGGTTTATTGTTGGCAGCAAAATTTAAAAAAATACATCTTAAAAAATTGAAAAATATATATAATAAAAAATTTATTATAATAATTTAATTTATCTTTTATATTTAATTTTAGTTATAAAAATTTATTAATTTAAAAAATAAAAATCATTTTAATTAACAATATTTTTTATTTATTTTTTTATGCCAAAAATAAAAAATTACAAAAATTCAACAAAAAAACACGATTTTTTTTTGATAAAATCGTGTTTTTTGATTAATTTCCCCATTTCCAATCAGCAACTTCTGGCATGTCAACACCATATTCTGCTATATAACTCTTATGTTCTTTCAAAGTTTTTTCTATTTCACTCACCAATTTTCTGTTTTTAGATTTCAAATTCAAAGCATCTAAAACTGACAATAAAA
>CALWRN010000005.1 GCA_944383975.1 uncultured Clostridia bacterium
CAGAAAAATTAGCATGGTTAATATATCATCATAATAATAATAGCCGAGCAAACTATTTTAAACAAACAAAGAAAATAGATATAGGCTCTCGTTATTGGTATCCAGTAGGAATAGATACTGCTAAATTCGGTGGAGTATATGATGGACAAGGAAATGAGATAACAAATCTAAACATACCAAACATAACGAATGCAAATGGAACAAGGATACAATCAAACGTAGGACTTTTTGGATATACATCAGGGAATGCAACAATAAAGAGAATATGGCTTACAAATGCAACGGTGTATGGAAGTAGTAATGTTGGACTTATATCAGCAAACACATCGGGAACAACAGAGATAAGTTCAAACATAATAGAGAACGGCAAGATATATGCAAGTGGAAGTTATGGAGCCCTTGCAGGAGTATCAGCAAGTGGAACGAAATTAAACTTTAACTTGGTATATATAACTACAAGTGGTGGAACAAGCACAAGTGGTTTATATACAGAAACGGCAACATTAACAACAAATTTAATTGAGAATAATGGGGCAAGAAGTAGTGTAGGAACACAAGACTTATCAGGTTGGGGAATGGTAAACAATAGACTTCTTCCAACAAATATTTCATGGCATGCAAAGGTTTTAACTACAACAAGTAGTGATATAACAAATTGGATTAATAAAAATATAGATTAATTGTTACAAATTATAAAAAAAGGAAGCTAAAAACTTCCTTTTTTATTGTTTTTAATAAAGATTAACAAAAAAAACAACTATTTCCATTTTAAATAAAATATTTTAGGGAATAAATAAAAATATGGATAAGTGTGTATTCCCATTAGGAAATGGAGTGGGTATTTATAGTAATAGTAAATTATGTGTAAGTATAATTGATCAAAGTGGTAATAAGAAAGTAAAGGGTATGCTTCTAAAAGAAAAAAAGAAATTCTTTTCTTTTCCTTTAATTAGGGGGCTAATTTACTTTTTCTATGGGTTATATATTTATTTTTTGACTTTTTTTATTCAAGAAAAATTAGATGATCGCAAAGAAGAAGATAAAAATAAGTCTTATAAAAGTGCAAGAAAAATCAATTATTTATCTGGCTATATATTTTTTATTTCATCACTGTTACTTGCTTTTCTTGTTGGTTTTTTATTATTAGGTATAACTTCCAATTATTTATTTAATAGGGCCTTTCCTAATTTTATTAATTATTATTTTAGAAGATTCATGATTGCACTGATTCGTTTTGCATTATTATATATAGTTTTTTCTTTATTAAGGTTTGCGCCTTTTATGAGTGGCTTGTATTCATTTAATGGAGCAGGTTGTTTATTTTTAAGTGAAAAAGAAAAGGAAGATGCTATTAAAGCAAGAACTTACCCTTTAAATTTTCTTAACTTTCTTTTAAATGTTTTCTTATTTTCTACTTTTATGGTATCATTAATTGCGATAAATATTGTTTGGTGGGCAAACTTTTTGATAAATTTGGCAATCTTTTTTGCTTGTATAATATTATGTTATGAATTCTTAAGAATAGCATCCCTTAGCAAATTTTTATGGATAAAAGATATAACATTGGTAACAAATTGGCTTGTTTGCGGTAAACCAAACATTACACATGAAGAGGTTTTGCAAGTGGCGTTGATAGAATTAAATACAAATAATGATTTTATTGAAACTGGCAAGGACAGGATTTCCATGTCAACGCTTTATGCTGAAATGCAAACAAAGTTAAAGCAAAGTGAAAGATTTGAACAAAGTGACATGGATTGGATTATTGCAACCATTTTAAATAAAAATAGGGCAGAACTTAAATTAATTCATTCAGTCAGTCAAAAAGAATACAAAGATGTTATGCGTGCTTGCAGTCGCAGGGCAAAAGGAGAACCTTTATCAAGTATATTTGGTTTTGTTGATTTTTATGGACTTAGATTTGATGTTAACAAAAAGGTTTTATCACCTAGAATGGAAACTGAAATATTGGTTGAAGAGGTTATAAAAAAATCTAGAGAAATAGAGGCAAAAACAATATTAGATTTATGTACTGGATCTGGTGCTATTGCTGTCACTTTAGCAAAATATACTGATTGTAAGATTACAGCAACTGATATATCTAAACAGGCCTTACAAGTGGCAGAGGGAAATGCTGAAAAAAATAATGTCAATGTTGAGTTTATTCAATCTGACTTATTTAATGATTTGAAAAAAAATAAAAGATATGATATAATCGTATCAAACCCACCATATATAAAAAGTGGTGATATTGAAAAACTGGATATAGAAGTAAAAAAATACGACCCTCGTCTTGCTTTAGATGGAGGAGATGATGGACTTGATTTTTACAGAAAAATAATTCAAAATGTAGGCAAAAGATTAAATAAAAAAGGTTGGTTATATTTTGAAATTGGTCAAGGTCAAAAATCTGATGTTTGCAATTTGATGCAGGAAGGAGGATTTGAAGATATCCAAGTTGTTAAAGATTACAATAAGATAGAAAGGATTGTTTATGGAAGAATTAGTAGATGAAATATTGGAAAAAACTGGAAAACTTAAGGAGCGATTTGACGAACTTACAAATTTAGTTTCTGATCCTGATGTTATTGCTGATAATAGAGAGTGGAAAAAACTTGTTAAAGAAAGATCGGCACTTGAAGATGTTGCTGCAGCGCATGAAAAATTGCTTAAACTGAAAAACGAGTTAGACACCTGCGAAAAGGAACATGAAAAAGAAACAGATCATGAATTAAAACAAATGTTCTATGAAGAAATTGCTTCTTTAAAAGAACAAATTGAAAAAGAGATTGAAGAAGTAAAGATTTTATTGCTTCCTAAAGATCAAAATGATGACAGTAATGTTATTATTGAAATAAGACAAGCTGCCGGTGGCGAAGAGTCTGCTCTTTTTTGCACAGAACTTTATCGTATGTATTGTATGTATGCTGAAAGTAAACATTGGAAAGTTGAGGTTATGGATATAAACGAGACTGAACTTGGCGGAATTAAGGAAATTACTTTCATGGTTAAAGGAAAGGGGGCGTATAGCAGATTAAAGTATGAAAGTGGAGTCCATAGAGTTCAAAGAGTTCCAGAGACAGAAAGCAGTGGAAGAATTCATACATCAACTTCTACAGTTGCAGTTCTTCCAGAGATTGAAGAAGTAGAACTAGAAATTGAAGACAAAGATATTAAAATAGATACATATCGCTCTTCAGGAGCAGGTGGACAAAATGTTAATAAAACCGAATCTGCAATAAGAATCACGCATTTACCAACAGGTATTGTTGTAAACTGTCAAGACGAGCGCTCTCAACTTAAAAACAAGGAAAGAGCTATGTCAATTTTGCGTTCAAAACTTTATGATTATTATCAAGGACAAATTGATGATGAATATAAGCAGGCAAGAAAAAATCAAGTGGGGACAGGTGATAGGTCAGAGCGTGTAAGAACTTATAATTACCCACAAGGAAGAGTGACTGACCATAGAGTAAACTTGACATCATATAATTTAACTGGTGTTTTGAATGGTGATTTAGATGAGTTTATAGATGCACTTACTATTAAAGATAGGGCAGAAAAACTTGCAAGCATGTGAAAGAAATTTTTACTAAATAAATAAAATAATTGCAAAGATTTAAAGTTAAAAAAAGATGAGATTATTTCTCATCTTTTTCTTTTGAAAGCAAAAATTCAACTATTTTTTGTGCTGAATATGGATGTTGTATCTTTGAAATATTTGTTTTCATGGCTGTGTAAATATTTTCATTTTCTAATAAATATTTAACTTTTGAACCACCTTCTGTAATCTTATTCATTCCAATTCCGCAGCCTAGTTTAATAAAAAGTTCTTTATTTAATTGTTCATTCAATATCATTTTTTCTCTCATAATAAAAGGAATTTGTAAAGAGATACATTCAGATAAACAAGAACTTCCACAACGAGTTATAATTATATCTGAAGATTTCATATATTCATCTATATTGTTGATAAAACCTAAATTAATAATATTATTAATTTTGCTTTTGTTAATAAATTTATTTATTTTATTATAATTTTTTACATTTTTACCATTTATTACTATTATTGTTATATTCAATTTTTCTTTTATTATGGATTTTACAAGCTTAAGTGTATTTCCTAACCCATTTCCACCGCCCACTATAGTAACAATTTTTCCTTGAAGTTTTAATTTTTGTTTTTCTTGCTCCTTATTGTATGGTTTATAAAAAGTTTCTCTTATTGGCATACCTGTGGTATATATTTGCTCTTGTGTAAAACCTTTTTTTATTAAATCTGAAGTTGTGTTTTCCAGAGCTTGAATTACATAATCAACATTTATTGAATGCTCCCAATATGGATGAACGCAAAAATCGGTTAAAATTGTGCTGGTAATTATATTTTTATCAATAAGATTATTTTTTTTAATATAAGAAACGACACTGCTTGCGTAATAATGTGTACAAATAATTATGTTAGGGTTGAAATTATTTATCTCATTTAAAAAATGTGGTAAACAAAATTTCACATAACTAGGCAACTTGTTTGTATAATGATTTTTCTTTCTTAATTTATTCCATACAAAATCATATAAATGAGGAATATGTTTGCAAGCCCATAAATATTTTTTATTTTCTTTTGCAACTCTTTTTTCATTATAACCATAAGTTTGAACAATTTTAGTTTTTATATTTTTTTCTTCAAAAGCAAAAGACAATGATTTTGCAATCATATTATGACCTTCACCACAAGTCATAGTAAAGATTAAAACTTTAACTTCATTATTATTTGTTTTTGTGTTTTCCATTTAATTTTTCCTTTTTTTGAAAATATATTACAACTTTTAATCTGAAACAATATTTACATTGAATTTAACACTAACTTCTGGATGTAACTTTGCAGTGATTTCATAAATTCCGATTGCTTTTATTGGTTCTTTTAAATCTATTTTTCTTTTATCAACTTCATATCCAAGTTTTTTAAGACCATCAGATATTTCTTTTGATGTAACTGAGCCAAATGTTTTTCCATTTTCTCCACACTTTATTGCAATAACAACTCGTGCACCTTTTATTTTTTCTCCTAATTTTATTGCTTCTTGTCTTTCCATTTCTTTATGAAATGCTGTTGCACTTTGTTTGTTTGCATTTTCACTGATTGCTCCGTTATCAGCTTTTCTTGCTTTTCCAGTTTTAATTAAAAAGTTTTGAGCATAACCATCTGCAACTTCTTTTATTTCACCTTTTTTACCAGTGCCACGAACATCTGTCAACAAAAGTACTTTCATAACAACTCCTTTTATATTGTTTATTAATTCAATTTTATTTGATTTATGTATAAATGTCAAATGATTGTCAATAAATGAATTGAGGTATATTATGGATATTAGATGTAGAAAAATTTTATGTAAATATAATGATAGATTTACATGCAAAGCAAAAGATATTCTTATTAATGAAAAGGTTATATGTTCTACCTTCCAAAACGATGAAAACAAGAAAGATGTTCAAGATGTTACAAAACATTTATTTGACAGGGAACCTGATTTTTCTCCGCAACGAGATAGCAAAGCTTTAGATATTAATTGTGAGGCAAAATGTCTTTTCAATAGAAATGGAAAGTGCGTTTCTAACGGCATAACTTTAAACGCCATAAAAGAGAAACCTTATTGTGTAAGTTTTTTGAAAAAATAAAAATACACTTGATATTTTGCCTCTTTTAGTCTATAATTTTTTTATGGGAAATATTACGAATAAAATGGCAACTACAGACGCACAAAAGCCAAATGAAAAAGAGGGGGTTAAGATTGAGCCTTACAAAGTTTTTGGCCGTGATTTTTCGTTGACTGATCCCGATTACATAAGATATTATAAAATCCGAATGAAAATTATGGCAGTTAGATATCAATTGCTTGGTCGTGTAAATAATAACGGAGTATATCAAATTCCTGCAGTTATAAAGCAAGAACTTGTAAGCATGTTTAAAGAAATTGAAGATATGGACCATGATTGGTATCGTGCTAGTGCAGTTTATATGAAAAAGTATTACTTTTTTCATGTAAAACTTACTATGCTTGATAATAATATGGCAAAAGCTTCTTTATATTTTTCTGAGTTTGTTGATGACTTCTTGGAAGATGAATATATTGTTTCTCACATTGCTGATTTTGTTGATGTATATGATGATGAATTTAGAATAAAAGTAAGGCAGGCATTCAACTTGGTTGATGTGGCTGTTCCTATGTCTGATATGCAAGTTCCAAATATTGCTGTTGTTATTCAAGATGCTATTGATATTGAAATGCTTGTTGGTGGATTATATGATATTGCATCTCAAATTTATGTTATGAGAATGCTTAAGTTACTTGAAGGGGCTGGCGAAAAAGGACAAGCAATTATAAGACGATATAAAGAACTTATAATTGATAAAGATGAAAACGATATTAATGAAAAGCACAAAAACACAAAATTTAAGTCATTATTGGATAGGGCAATTGATGAGTTTGGTGGTCTTGAAAAGTTAGATATAAATAAGCAAGATGTAAAAGATGTTGTTGTAGAGGTAAATAATTCTATAAAAGCAATAACAGATATGCAAAAAAGACCGGGCGCTATTGAAATAATGAAGACAGATAAGGCAAAGAATAAAACGGCCGGAAATTCAGATATTAAAAAGATATTTGAAAAAGCAAAGAAAAAAGATGATAATAAAAAATCTGATAAAAAAGATTCAGGCAAGAAAAAAGATGGAAAAGCAGGAAAAGCGCAAGAACCAAAATCAATCTTTTCTTATTATACAACCGATAAAAAGAGTAAAGTTAGCAGTGAAGTAAAACCTCAAAATAAACCAGTAAAGAAAGAAGAAGACAAAAAACAACAAGGGATTATTGAAGAGGAAGAAAAACCTAAAGAAGAAAAGCTAGAAGAGGTAGTGCCAGAAGAAGAAAAAGATGAAGACATCATTGATCTTGATGAAGAACCAATAGAAATGACAAGTAGTGAAGATGAAAGTATAGAAGAAGAGATGAAAGAAAATCTGAATGAAGAAACTCCAGAAAATGGAAATGAAAAAACAAATGCACCAATTGAGTTTATTGAAGAAACAAATAGTGTTGATATTGAAATTAGTAATGTTGATGAAACGCAAAAAAATGACGAGCTAAATAAAGAGCCAAATGATCCAGAAACTATTTTAGATGACGAAAATGAATTATAACAAAAAAACACTTAGTAATTAACTAAGTGTTTTATTTTTATCTAAGTTTTTAAACTGCACCATTTTCAGTATCGTCATAATCTCTTTCTAATTTAACGTTTTCAAATCCTTCTTTAAACTTTTCGTGTGATTTTAAATCGCTAACGAGTTTGCAACTTGCTTCGTATAATAAGTCGCCTTGTTCAGCGTTTGTGTCAATTATTTCATATTCACCATATTTATTTTTTTGAATAATTGTGTCTATAGCCTTCATCATATTTAAGCCAACAGCAACATTGTTGTCATCTTTATAGCAAACCAAAGCTGCTTTGAGAGGAGATTTTCCTTTTAATTCTTGAGAGCAAATTGGAGTTTCAGAGTAATTTAACCAATCAGCGTCAGAATTTTCAATATTGTTTCCAGAAGTAATCGTTGAAATTGCTATGTTAAAATAAGAATTGCAGAATTTTTTTCTATTTTCTTCTTTGTCAAGGGCAATAAATAATGCTTTGAGTTTTTCTCCTAAATTGTTTGTGTTTAATCCTAAAACATTATCAGAATTATACAATTTCCCAGACAAAATCTTTTTCTTAAAAGCAGGTCTTATAGAATTTGTTAACCCCTTGTTTTTAACAATTGAACTTAATACTGTAAAAATATATATATTGTTTTCCTTTAATAATTCTTTTTGACGATCTGATAATGCAAAATTATTATCAATATAATAAGGATTATTTTTAATGTCGCTCATATTTTTCTCCTTTTGCCTATTATTAATTAATTATATAATAACACAATTATTCAACTTTGTAAATACTTAAAGTCAAAATTTGCATACTTTTTAAAGTTTTCCACATGATATTTTCATGAAAGATACAGTTGGAAAGGGGGCTTTTGTTCTTACAATTAGTGGTGTAATCTGCAAATTCTTTGGTGCTTTATTTAGATTGCCGCTTACAAATATCATTGGAATTGAAGGAATCGGCATTTATCAAATGATAATGTCTTTATATTCTTTGATGCTTATTTTTGTGTCAAGTGGTGTTACAAACAGCTTATCTAAACTTGTTTCTTCGGCAAGAGCAAAGGGAGAAATGTTCAAATTAGGCACATACTTAAGGTATGCAATTTTATTTAGTGGTGGGCTTGGTCTTTTTTTAGGATTGATATTTGCAATATTTTCTGGTCAAATTGCAACTTTGCAGGGGATTCCAACTGGGAAGGTGTCTTATTTTCTTTTTTTAGTTTTGTTGCCTTTGGGTGGTTTGATTGGGGTTTATAGAGGTGTTATTCAAGGGTATGAAAATATGACGCCAACTGCATTTAGTCAGATAATTGAACAAGTTGTAAAGTTTGTTTTTGGCTTATTGCTTGCATATATATTGAGTGTAAGAGGCTCATCAGCAGGCGTGTTGGGGGCTTTTTTAGGTATTGCTATCAGCGAGTTTTTGGCATTTTTATATCTGTCAATCATTATGAATAAAAACATCAAAATCAAGATTACAAAAAACAATGATTTTCAAACAAAAAATGAATTCTTTAAAGCGTCTTTACCGCTAAGTATTTCTGGGGCAATTACTCCTTTGACCCATGCATTGGAAGCTTTGGTGATTGTTTCCCTTTTTGTTAAGGCGGGTTTTGAATCATCAACAGCAACATCTTTATATGGTTTACAAACTGGTGTTGTAGGGGCTATATTAAATTTCCCTTTAATTATTTCTATGGCAGTCGCAGTGTCCTTGCTTCCTAAAATTTCATATTTATCTGCTAGACAAGATATTATAGAGCAACAAAACATAATAAACAGATCGTTTAGTTTTATGTGGTTTTTGCTTATTCCTTTAGTGCTTGGAATTGTATCAATTTCTCAAGATTTATTTCCTTTAATTTATCCTAATGTGATTCAGGGGTATTTGAAAATTGCTGTTCAACTTACACAATTAGGTGCAATAAGCATAATAATCTCAAGTATAAGCAGTTTTCTAATTTCCATTTTACAAGCAAAAGGCTTCTTTTATCATGCACTAACATTTAACATAATTGGTGGAACAGCAAAAATAGCGATTCTTATAATCTTGGCTCAAATAAAAGAAGTTGCAATATATTCTATTTCAATTTCAAACATAGTTATGTTTTCTATAATAAGTGTTTGTTCTCTTATAAAACTTGGAAAGCTTGTTAAGATAAAATTGTTTGAGTTTTCATTACCTATTTTATCTGGTATTGTAATGTTTTTGGCTGTTAAAATTCTGTTGTTATCAATTTCAGGTGTTTTGGGTGTTTTGTTGGCAGTTCTACTCGGTGCTGTTACATATTTTGTAATGGCTTATCCACTTACAAAAGAATTTTCACTTATTATAATAAGAAAATTTATAAAAAATAAATAATTAAATAAATAATAAAATAAATAATTAATTAATAAAAAAAAACAAATTAAATAAATAAAAATATAAAAATAATAAAAATTTATTTTTTTTAATATTAAAAAATATTTTTAATATTTATTTTTTTTAATAAATATTTTTTAATAATTATTTTTATTAATATTTTTATTTTTTTAAAATAAAGTTAAATTTTATTTAACAATTTTAAATTAATTAATTCAAAATTTAGTAAATAGAATTTGCCAAATCAATATAAAACTGCTAAAATACTTCTATGAAGATTGAAAATATAGATTTTGAGAATAATCTAATTCTTGCCCCAATGGCAGGTGTTAGCGATGTTGGTTTTAGAGAAGTTTGTTCTATGTTTGGTGCAGATGCGACCTATAGTGAAATGCTTTCATGTAGGGCTATGCTTCATAATCCTAAAAAAACTGAATTAATGACCATTACTTCCGATTTAGAAAAGATTAAAATAGGTCAAATCTTTGGGCATGAACCAGAAATAATGTCCAAAACTTTATCTTTGCCCATGCTATCCAAATATCAAATTATTGACATAAACATGGGTTGTCCTGCCCCTAAAATAGTCAAAAATGGAGAGGGAAGCGCTTTAATGAAAGATATTAATCTTGCAAGCAAAGTTATTAGTGAGTGTGTAAAAGCATCTAGAGTTCCTGTATCTGTTAAATTTAGACTTGGTTTTGATAAAGATATATCAACTGAATTTGGAAGAATGTGTGAAGAAAGTGGTGCAAAGTTTGTAACACTTCATGCAAGAACATCTGTTCAAGGTTATAGTGGAAAAGCAGATTATGAAGCGATAGCAAAATTAAAACAAACTCTAAAAATTCCTGTTGTTGGGAATGGTGATGTTGTTGATTGTGAAAGTTATGCTAAAATGCTAGAGACTGGTGTTGACGGAGTTATGATTGGAAGAGGAAGTCAGGGAAGACCATGGATTTTTAGTGAACTTTTAGGAAAACCTTTTGTTGGAAACAAATTTGAAGTTATAAAAAGGCATGTTGATGTTCTGAGAAAGTATTACGATGAAAGTTGGCTTACTCTTTATATGAGAAAACACTTTCTTTGGTATGTAAACGGAATTGATAAGGCTAGTGAAATAAGACTTAAACTTGCGACAAGTCCATCAATTGACCAAAGTTTACAACTTTTGCAAGAATTGTTTGAAAAATAATTTGCTTTTAAAATTAAATGATGTAAAATTTTAGTATAAGTTGGAGGTGCTTTTTAATGAAAAGAACAGTTAAAGACCTTGCTGGTTTGAAAGGAAAAGTTGTTTTATTAAGAGTAGATTTTAATGTTCCTATTGATGAAAATGGTAGAATTCTTGATACTACCAGAATTATCAATGCTTTGCCAACAATAAAATACCTTATAAAAGAGGGGGCAAGAGTGGTTTTATTGTCACATCTTGACAGACCAAAAGGGTTTGAACTTAGAAAATCTCTATGGCCAATTGCTTTGCTTTTAATGAGAAAACTTCCTTGCAATGTTGATTTTTGCAACAAAACAATTGGTGATGAAGTTAAAGAAAGAATAAAACATCTTAAAGATGGAAATGTTTTACTTCTTGAAAATACTCGTTTTTACGAAGGTGAAACTAAATGTGATATGAATTTTGCAAAAGAGCTGGCTTCTCTTGGAAATATTTTTGTTAACGATGCCTTTGGTGTTGCTCATAGAGAAAATGCATCAAATTACGGCATAGCAAGAATTCTTCCAAATGCTATTGGGCTTTTAATGGAAAAAGAAATCACCGAACTTGGACAGGCTATGGAGAACCCAAAGAAACCTTTTGTTGCCGTTCTCGGTGGTGCAAAAGTTGAAACCAAAGTTAAGATTTTAAATAAATTTATTGACCAAGCCGATGTTATACTTATTGGTGGTGCTATGGCTTATACATTCTTATATGCGATGGGACTTCCTATTGGAGAATCTATTTATTTTAAAGATAGTGTTGAAACTGCAAAAGAAATACTAGCAAGAGCAAAAAAACTTGGGAAAACCTTGCTTTTGCCTGTTGACCATGTTTGTGTAAGGAAAACAGACAAAAAACAAAAAGTTTTGACAACTAATGAAATGGTTGATGATATGGTTGGTTATGATATTGGACCAAAAACCATTGCACTTTATAAAAAAGAAATAATGAAAGCAGGACAAATTATTTGGAATGGACCTATGGGAATGTATGAAGACCCTAGATTTAAAAATGGGACTTATCAAATTGCAAAAGCCATCGCAGAAACAAAAGGATATACTATTGTAGGTGGTGGTGATAGTGTTGCTGCAGTTAATTCATTTAAACTAGGCAAAAAGATAGACTATATTTCTACAGGTGGCGGGGCTACATTAAAATTTCTTGAAGACGGAACTCTTCCTTGCATAGATGTAATTCAGGAGAAAATAAAATGAAAATTATAGCAAATTTTAAAATGAATAAAACACCTTTTGAAACAAAAGAATATTTAATGAACATTGTTCCAAAAAGCAAAGATTTTAATCAAGAAATTATATTGTGCTTGCCTTATACTTCTATAGCTATTGGTAAATTTATGACAGAGGGAACATCTATTAAAATAGGTGCTCAAAATTTATGTGAAGAAGAAGAGGGACATTCAACAGGCGAGATTAGTGGAAGAATGCTTAAAGATGCAGGTGTTAGTTATGTTCTTGTTGGGCATAGCGAAAGACGCAGTAAATTTAAAGAAAACAGCAAAGCATTAAATAAAAAGATAAAATCAGCATTAAAAAATGGACTAAATGTTATTTTGTGTGTAGGCGAAACTTTAGCAGAAAGGAATACTTTAAAAACTGCACAAGTTTTGAAAGATGAAATTGAGGAAGCATTAAAAGGTCTTTATGAAAATGAACTTGAAAATATCACAATAGCATACGAACCAATTTGGGCTATTGGAAGTGGAAAAACACTTGCCGTAAAAGAAATTGATATGGCAGCAGGTATTATTCGTAAAGTTATCACAAATGATTTTTCACCAAGTGCGGGAGAAAATATCAGTATTGTTTATGGCGGAAGTGTAAACAGCAAAAATGTTGGTCAAATTTCAAAGGCAAAAAAGATTAATGGATTGCTTATTGGCGGTGCTTGTCTTGACGAAAGTTCTTTTTTGCAAATATTGTCAACTACTAATCATTAATTGAATAAAAATCGGCTTATTGCCGATTTTTTGTTTGCCAAAATGCAACTTGGCTTGTATAATATATGCAGGAGAAAAAATGGAACACCTTTCGTTATACAGGAAATATAGACCTAAAAACTTTGAAGAAGTTATAGGTCAAGATCACATTACAAAAGCCTTACAAAATCAAATTGCATCAGGGAAAGTTGGTCATGCTTACCTTTTTACAGGTTCGCGTGGTATAGGAAAAACTTCAGTTGCAAGAATTTTTGCACGGGCTGTTAACTGCTTAAACAATAAGAATGGTTCTCCTTGTGGTGAGTGTGAAGTTTGCAAAAGACTTGAAAGTCAAAATGATATCAATATTATTGAAATAGATGCGGCCTCTAATAACAGGGTAGATGATGTGCGTGAAATTCGTGAAAAGGTTAAATTTTTACCAGTGGGAGTAAAATATAAAGTTTATATTATTGACGAAGTTCATATGCTTACAGACAGTGCATTTAACGCACTTTTAAAAACTTTGGAAGAGCCACCAGCACATGTGATTTTTATTTTGGCGACCACAGAGGCCTATAAACTTCCAGCAACAATTCTTTCAAGGTGTATAAGGTTTGATTTTAGATTGGTATCAGTTCAAGACCTTACAAAGTTATTACAAAACATATTTGACAAAGAAGAGATATCTTATGATGACGAAGCATTAAAAATGATTGCTGTTGCAGGGGAAGGAAGTGTTCGTGATACATTATCAATTGCTGATTGTATCGTTGCATATTCTAATTCTAAAATTACAAAAGAAAGTGTGATGAATGTTTTAGGAACAACTGACTATCAACTTTTGATAAATTATTTTGATTTATTAGGTCAAAAAGATGTAGGGAAATTGCTTGAGCTTATCAACGATATTGATTCTAGTGGCAAAAATCTTTCTGTATTTGTTAAAGACCTATCAAAACAAGCAAGAAATTTACTTATTTGTAAATCTTGTGACAAACCAAATGATATTTTAACATTACCACAAGAGGCTTTTGAAAAAATGAAAAATCAGGCACAAACCTTTAGTGAAAAAGAATTAATAAGATATATGCAAATTTTTGGCAGTGCTGAAAATGAATTAAGATACACTCTTTCGCCAAGACTTCTGCTTGAAACGTTATCGCTTTCTGCCTTGACGGGAATGGATAGCGAAGACGTAAAAAAAAACTGAAAATTAGTGCTTCTTTAGGCAAATTATCAGCTAAGAATGTTTGGGGGAAAGTTGTTTTATTCTTAAAAGAACATAGACAGGTTGCACTTCATGTTGCCTGTGGTGATATCACTGATGTTGAACTAAAAGATAATATGCTTATAATAAACGTTAACGAAGGCATGCTTATAAATCTTTTAAATGATGGTAAAAGAGAAATTGAAAATGCTTTAAGGTGGCAAGGTCTGGATATCGGAGTAAAAATTAATATAAAACAAATAAAGAAAAGTGAAGAAGAACAAGATATTGAAAAATTAAAAGATGTTTTTGGAGATTATTTAATAGTTAGAGGAGGAAATAAAAATGGCTTATGGTAATTTTGGTGGCTTTGGCGGTGCAAATTTAAATCAACTTATGCGTCAAGCCCAAAAAATGCAAGAAGAAATGGCTAAAGCTAAAAAAGTTTTGGAAGAGAGTGAATTTACATCAAGTGTTGGTGGCGGTATGGTTGAAGCCAAGATGATGGGAAACAAAACACTTAAATCAATAACTATCAAACCTGAGGTTGTTGATCCAGATGATGTTGAAATGCTTGAAGACCTTATTGTTTCTGCTGTAAATGATTGTTTAGGTCAAATAAGCAGAAAAGAACAAGAATCTATGCCAAATGTTCCAGGAATGATGTAAAATGCAAGATGATGTTATTGAAAAACTTATAGAACAATTTAGAACTCTTCCAGGCGTTGGATATAAAACTGCACAACGCTATGCTTTTTCTATTATTGAAGGTAAAGAAGAAAGAGCAAAAAGATTTGCAGATGCAATTGTTGAAGCAAAACAAAAGATAGGTTTTTGTAAGATATGTGGAAATTTTACGGACAAAGAAATTTGTCCTATTTGTCAGTCACGCAATAGAAAAATAATTTGTGTGGTTAAAGAACCTAAAGATGTTCTTGCTATGGAAAAAGTTAAAAATTATAATGGTGTTTACCATGTTTTGTTTGGGACAATCAGCCCTCTTGAGCATAGGGGACCTAATGATATAAGGATAAAGGAACTTCTCAAAAGGATTCAAGATGATAATGTTGAAGAAGTTATAATGGCAACCAATCCTGATGTTGAAGGTGATGCGACAGCGATGTATATAGCAAAAATCTTAAAACCATTAGGGGTTAAAGTTACCAGAATTGCCCAAGGGATTTCTATGGGAAGTGATCTTGAATATGCCGATGAAGTAACATTGGCTAAGGCTCTTGAAGCAAGAAGAGATATGAATGCGTAGGAGATTTTATGAAAATTTTTGATGAAATTGAAAAATATATAAATGATGCATCAAAAAAAATAGGCGTTGATGAAAATTTTTCTGTAACTTTTTCTAATATGCCAAAACTTTGTGATGTTCAGTGTAATGGATGCTTTGCTGCTGCAAAAAAATATGGTAAAAATCCTTTTCAACTTGCAACCGAAATAGTTGAAAACATTGATCAAAATGAAGATTTTATTTTTGAAGTTGCTAAGCCTGCTTTCATAAATGTTAAAATTACAGATGCTAAATTTTCTAAAATAGCAAATGAATTTGTTAACGATGAAATGGGTGGAGTTGAAAAACATAAAGATAAAAAGTTTGTAATTCTTGATTATGGTGGTGCAAATATAGCAAAAGCTTTACATATTGGACATTTGCGTGCACCTATTATAGGCGAAAGTTTAAAAAGGCTATATCGTTTATTGGGAGATAAAGTTTTAGGAGATGTTCATTTGGGCGATTGGGGACTTCAAATGGGACTTACTGAACTTCAACTTTATTATGATGGTGTCCTTGATTATTATTTCAAAAAGAAAGGGAAAGAGCCAACAATAACTCTTGATATGCTTAATGTTGCTTATCCAAAAGCAAGTGCTAGAAAAAATGTTGATGAAGATTTTAAAAAGCAGGCAGATGAATGGACTATTCATATTCAACAAAAAGTTGAGCCATATTATACAATATATAAAAAGATTAAAGAGGTTTCTGTTTCACAAATAAAGAAACACTATCACGAACTGGGTGTTGATTTTGACTTATGGTATGGTGAAAGTGATGCAGATCCATATGTTGATAAGGCACTAAAAATAATTGAAGAAAAAGGTCTTGCCTACATCAGCGATGGTGCGCTTGTTGTTGATGTTGCAAACGAAGACGAAAACATTCCTATTAAAAAAGAAAATGATGAAGATGTGCAAAGATATAAAAACCCAATGCCTCCAGCAATTCTAAAAAAATATAATGGTGGAGTATTGTATGTTACAACAGATATTGCAACAATTCTTATGCGTAACACAGAGCTGGGTGTTGCAGATAGAATTGAATATGTTGTTGACGGAAGACAAGCAATGCACTTTAAACAAGTTTTTAGGGTTTGTAAGAAATCAGGAATTTCACCAGAAAAACAGGAACTTATCCACATAGGATTTGGAACTATAAATGGTAAAGATGGAAAACCATTTAAAACGAGAGATGGTGAAACAATAAAACTTGAAGACATTATAAACATGCTTATTAATAAGGCTAGTGAAAAACTTATTGCAAATGGAACAGAGGTTACAAGAGATACTGCCTTAAAAATAGGTGTTGCTGCGTTAAAGTTTGGAGATTTGTCAAACACTGTTGAAAAAGATTATATTTTTGACCTTGAAAGATTTATGGCATTTGAAGGGAAAACTGGACCATATCTTCAATATACTGTTGTAAGAATTAATTCTATTTTGAATAAAGTGGAAGAAAATTTCGGCGAGTTTGTTGTCAACGATGAAGAAGAAAGAGAAATAATAAGAGCAATTTTAAGACTTAACTCAGTTTATGATATTTGTTATAGAGATAAATCTCTTGTATCACTTTGCAATTCAGCTTATGTATTAGCAAGCAGTTTTTCAACTTTTTATAATAATCATAAGGTTATTTCTGAGCCAGATTTAAAGAAAAAAGAAAGTTATTTAACATTATTAAAACTTGTCAGAAATAAGCTTATGCAGGCATTAAATGTTATAGGAATAGACGTTCCTGAAAAAATGTAAAAAGTTTTTTTAAAAAAGGTATTTACATTTTTAAAAAAGTATGTTATTATAAAACCAAGTTAATGGAGGGCTAATATGACAAAACTTAATGTCAGTGTTGAAGGATTACTTAAAGGTAGAATTATTGCAAAGAAAAGCCAAATAAATAAAGGACCAAAGACTCTTGAGGTAAACTTTGGAAAGTTTAAGGAACAAGAACCTGAGTTATAAAAAAATAAAAAAAGGGTGAACCCCTTTTTATTTTTTTTCTTATAATTCAATCTCATCGCCTTTGATATTATAATTTTTTAATTCGGTATTTTCAATCATATAATCAAAAGCATCTTTTAGAAGATTTCTATTAGGTGCTTTTTTAATTTTCATATCAAAGCTATTAAGAACAATTTCTTTGATTGATTCACTTACATTTTCATTTTTATCTATGTTTAATTTGTTTATCTTTTCTATATAATAATTTATTTGTTTTACTTTCAATTTAAAAACAGACAAAGATTTTTCATTTACGACAAGGCTAAAAAGATTATGAAGTAATAATTCAAAATTATGAAAAGCGCCGTGAATAGATTGTCTTGATGTTATTGAAGAAAAAGAAGATTTACTAATTTTCTTAATATTTTTTATGATTTTTCCATCATCTGATAAATATAAAATGTTTTTAAAATAATTCCCATTTTCACGTGTTACATAAGTTTTTAATAATTTATAGTATTTAAAATCATTCAACATAATTTCTCCATTTTTAAATTATATATAAATATAAGTTGGCTTTTTATATATAAATTTTTACTATGAAGATTATAATCAAAATTTTAAAAAAGTCAAAGAGTGTAGGGTAAAAATAGAAACGGAGGTGAGGTGATATCTACAACGCGTGCTAGAGTGTCGTAGGAAATGTAAAAAATATTGAAAAAAGGTTAAAAAAATGTAAAAAAAGTGTTGACA
>CALWRN010000006.1 GCA_944383975.1 uncultured Clostridia bacterium
TAGCGCTACCTTGCATTTTTTGGTCAATATATTTTTGAAACTGTAAATCTTCATTTATAAGCCAACAAAAATAGTGTGGATCTAAAATATTTTTATTACGAATTCTAATAAGCGCAAAGTTTGATAATAGAAGATTGTTCGAACGGGTTTCATCTATTACGAAAGCCTTTCTTGAACTTAACCCAACAACGATATCTTTTTGTTTAGTTAAAACACAAGAGCTTTCTTTGCTTTTTACAACTTTTACTTTAGTCGTATTTTCTAAAATATCAGATTGTCCAACTATATAACTTAACTCTTGCATGCTGATTGAATCAAATTCAACAATTTCGTCAAATTGAGAACTTGGTTTAATTCTCGTTAAGATATTTCCTTGAATAATATCTGCTATTTCAGATAGTTTAAATCTGCCCATTTTTTAGCTCCTTTTTGAAATTTACATAAATATCATAACATTACTTTTAGCTTTTGTCAATAGTTTTATTGAAATTTATTTAAATTTCTTTTAGTAAAGTGTAATCTCATCAAACTTATCAAAAAACTTTTTAATATCTATTGGCATTGAATTTAATATCTTAATTCTTTCTTTCAATGTTACATTTGTGACATTTTTCATTAATTCAGCAACTTCTTTATTTAATTCTGTAGTATCTTGATAAAATGCATAGCTTTCAACTAAATTTTTCAATTTATTCGCATCAACATTGTAATTGTTACTTATAATTTTTATATCTTTGTCTTTTTCGTTGTTGATATATTTTTCATATTCAATAATTGGATCTTTGTCGTATAATCCTTCTATATCATCATTCATAAATGAATGGACAAATCTTTCTAACAATTCTCTTTTTGATTTATCAACAATTTCTAATAAAAGTCTATTTATTTTCTTTTTTACTTTTTGTTTATTGTCATTATCTTCTTTTTGATATTTTAATAATAATTCTACTAGATAATCAAAATTTACTTTTACCCTACCAAGTAATGATATCTCAAAATCAACATCATTTAAAACAGACTCCTTTACAGGATGTGGAGCAATGCTATTATAAATGTCTTTATACAACCCTTGAAGTTCATTGTACGTTTTCATATCCATTTCGGTTTTATTTATATCAAAATCTATATAATTAGTAATTTTGTTATAAATATGCATTAACTCTCTAAACGCATTAACGAACTCAAGTTGTTCTTTTTCAGATTTTGAATTTGCTAATTTTCTAATTTCTTTACAAGATTTAAATGCATTATTTAATTTTATAATAAGTTTATCCAGTGGTTCTAGCGTAACATCATTATAAACATCTTTATCATTGTTAAAATGTGCTAAAGCTTCATCCATTGTTTTTCTAGAAGTTTGATAACATATAATATTTCCACAAATCTTATTTTCTTCATATGTACGAATAGTTCTAGATATTGCTTGTATTAATCCATGCATTTTCATCGATTTATCCAAATATAATGCACTACATCTTCTAAAATCCATACCTGTTAAACACTTATCAACAACAAAAAGAATATCTATGTTTTTATTTCTAAAATTATTAATAACATCTCTTTCATATGCAGCATAACTCGTTAAATTAAAATTAGAGTTGTTTTCAGGTCTTTTATTGTATTCTTCAATTATTTTTGCGAGTTTATCTTTTGCAACTTCTTTAACATCACCCTCTTTACAATCTTCATTAGCTTCGTATGAATAAATTGCTGCAATTTTTATATTATCTTTGTTATTAAGCATGTATTCATAATATTTATTTAATAAAGAAATTGATTCACAAGCAAAAATAGCATTATATTTTCTCCCAAATGTTTTTTGTTCAAAGTGATCTATTACATCTTTTGAAACAAGAGCAATACGTTTTGGATCTATCATAACTTCATCATAATTTATCCCTTGAACAGTCTTATCTAAAAATGTTTCTTCGTTTTTTATTTTTATAGTTTTAACATAATCAATACAAAGTGGTAAAACATTTTTATCCCCGATTGCTTCTTTTAGCGTATAAGTGTGAACAGGTTTTCCAAAATAAAGAGATGTTAATTTTGCATTTTGTGTTATTTCGTCTTCTTCAGTAAAAATTGGTGTTCCAGTAAATCCATAATATAAAGCATTATTAAAATACTTACTAATAAGTTTTCTCATTTCACCTGCTTGACTTCTATGACATTCATCAAACATAAATATAATTTTTTTATCTTTGTAATCTTTTAATTCATCTATTCTTTTACCTTTAATAGCATTTGCCATTTTATTAATAGTTGAAATAATTAATTTTTTATTACTCTTTATGTCTTTGATTAAACTATCTGTTTTACTAATATTCGTAAATTCATCAACTGATGAAGACATATATGAATTAAAATCATCAACTGTTTTGTCATCCAAATCCTTTCTATCAACCAGAAAAAATACTTTAGCAATATTTCTATTTAAACTCATATCAAAAGCGAACTTAAATGATGTTAAAGTTTTACCGGAACCAGTGGAATGAAAACAATATCCATTATCATCTTTTTTTAAACATCTTTCTTTTAAGGCTTCAAAAGCATAAATTTGATAAGGTCTCATAACATACAATCTTCTTTCTGCCGCAGAATCTATCATATAATTGAAAACAACCTTATACAAAAAAGGACAAAATAAAAAGTTCTCTTCAAACTCATAAAGTAAATTTATTGGCTCATTTTTAATGTTTGACCACACAAAACAATTACTTTTCAAAATATTTATGTCATTATTTGCAAAATATCTAGTATGTTGTTCGTTCGAAATCACGAATAATTGTATAAATTTAAATATTCCTTTATAATTTCCATCTCTTTTATATCTTAATACTTGATTAAAAGCTTGATTAATTTCAACACCGGGTTTTTTAAGTTCAATTTGTACAAAAGGGATCCCATTAATCAATAAAGTTACATCAAATCTGCCAATATACTTTCCTGTTGTATTAATTTGATGTGCAACTTCAAAATAATTTTTTTCAACATCTTTATCTACCAATTTCAAATAAACAGGATATCCATCTCTTTTTACGATATCAATTTTTCCAGATCTCAATAGTTGTGAAGTTTCAAATATTGATTTACCATCAAGAAAAATAAGAATTTCTTTAAATTCACTATCTGTTAAAGGTTTGCCTTTTAATACTTCTTTATTTAATAAATTTAACTTATCTCTAAAATTTAAAACAAGTTCTTCATATGTTGACATCTTGTTATATTTATACCAATTTGTAGTTATTACCTTGATAAATTGATTTTCTACATCATATTCAGTCGTATATAATTCATTATGCATATCAAACTCCCTAAATCTTTAATGTTATAAATTAAGGATTTTTAATTTATAAATCCTCATTAATATCGTTTTGACGATATATATCAATTAACTGATTGTTTGCATTTTTCCAACTTGTCCAACCATTTGCAGCATGCCCTACAACCAAAGCTGCTGCCATTGATGGAGAAGAACATTCAACGTCTTTTAATAAAATTCTATCATTATCTAATCTCATGTCCTTTCTCACTGATATCCAAGATGGTGTTTTATATTCTTTATATGGTGCAATATTAGAACCTTTTTTAAGAATAAATTTTCCGTTTTCAACAACCATTTGAGCTTTTACTATTTGGTTTATTTCT
>CALWRN010000007.1 GCA_944383975.1 uncultured Clostridia bacterium
TTTTATTTTATTTTATTTTATTTTATTTTATTTTATTTTATTTTATTTTATTTTATTTTATTTTATTTTTAACACAAATAAAAAAAGACCTTTTTTATAAGGTCTTTTTTACTTTCTATTATAAAGTAACGTTTATTTTAAGTCCTGGTCCCATTGTTGTTGCAATAGATACATTTTTAAAATATTGTCCTTTTGCAGCAGCTGGTTTAGCTTTTGTTAATGCTTCAATAACTGTATTAAAGTTGTCAATTAATTTTTCTTTTCCAAAACTTACTTTTCCTAATATAACGTGAACATTGTTTGTTTTGTCAAGTCTATATTCAACCTTACCAGCTTTAGCATCTTTGATAGCCTTTGTAACGTCCATAGTAACAGTTCCACTCTTTGGGTTTGGCATAAGTCCTTTAGGTCCTAAAACTCTTGCAACTCTACCTACAACACCCATCATATCTGGAGTTGTTATGCAGACATCAAAATCAAGCCATCCACCTTGAATTTTTGCAACCATTTCTTCAGCACCAACATAATCAGCACCTGCTTTAGTTGCTTCATCGGCTTTATCTCCCTTAGCAATAACTAAAACCTTTAAATCTTTACCAGTTCCATGAGGAAGAATACAAACGCCTCTTACTTGTTGATCAGCATTTTTTCCATCAACACCAAGTCTTACGTGCAATTCAACTGTTTCGTCAAATTTTGCTTTTGGAAGTGATAAAAGTGTTTCAAATCCATTTGCTACATCATAAGATTTTTGATTGAGCATCTCAACACTTTTTGCATATTTCTTACTTACTTTCATCTCGTTCCTCCTTAGTCAACTACGACTACGCCCATACTACGAGCAGCACCTTCAATCATTGACATTGCAGATTCAAGAGATGTACAGTTAAGATCTGGCATCTTTGTTTCAGCGATTTGTTTAATTTGTGCTTTTGTAATTTTTCCGACTTTTGTTTTGTTTGGAACTGCAGATCCCTTTTCAAGTCCAATTGCTTTCATAATAAGAATAGCAGCTGGTGGAGTCTTAAGAACAAACGTAAAGCTTCTATCTGCATAGATAGTAACAACTACAGGAATCTTTAATCCTGCTTGAGAAGCTGTCTTCTCATTAAATTCTTTTGTAAAGGCACCAAGGTTAATTCCATGTGGTCCAAGAGTTGAACCAACTGGAGGTCCTGGAGTGGCTTTACCTGCATCAAGTTGTAATTTTACAACTGCAGTAATTTTTTTCTCTGCCATTTTTTCCTCCTTCTGTGGTTTTATGAACGGTTGCAGTTCCGTTCTCCCACCTTTCTTTAAAACGGATTTCTCCGAGTGTATATTCAGTGAAATAATTTCACGTTATACCAATTTATTGATTGATTTTGCGAACTTGTGATATCTCTACATCTACAGCAGTTTCACGGCCAAACATCTCTACAACAACACTTACAACACCTGTCTCTGTATTGATTGCAGTAACAGTCCCAACCATTCCATTTAATGGTCCATCTACAATTTCAACCTTATCATTTTCTTTAAGGTCAACTTCAACTTTGATTTTTTCAAGTCTTAATTTTAATACTTCTTCATCTGTAAGTGCAAGTGGTCTTCCTTTTGGTCCTACAAAACCTGTTATACCACGAGTATTGACAACATTATGCCATAAGTCATCAGCATATTTGATTTTTACCAAGATATAGCAAGGCATTGCTTTTCTTTGTACAAGTTTTTTCTTTCCATTCTTTTCTTCAACAACATCTTCCATAGGAATTACGATATCAAATATTCTGTCTTGAAGATTGAATTTTTTAACAACTGTTTCAAGATTTTCTTTGGCAACATTTTCATATCCTGAGAATGTATGAAGAACATACCATTTTGCTGGAAGTGAATCAACAAACTCTTTGTAAGCTTTTTCGTCATCACTTAATTCTTCTTTGTTTTCCGCCTCTTGATTTTCTTGAGTTGTTTCTTTTATATTTTCATTCAACTCTTGATTTTCTTGGTTTAAAACAGTATCTTTTTCTTCCATAATGACCTCTCTATCTTAATAATCCCATGAGTAAGCCTAGACAATAGTCTATACCAAAAATTACGACAGCAAAAACAATAACAACAACTAAAACAACTCCTGTTTTTTTGCAAACTTCACCAAAGGTAGGCCAAGTAACTTTTTTAAGCTCAGAAACTGTTTCTTTTGCCTTTCTTTTTAACTTGCCTTTTTCTTTTTTATCCTTTTTCTTTGCATTTTTCTTGTTGTCTTTATTATCTTTTTCTTTTTTCTTACTGTCTTTATTCTCTACAACTTCTTCTTTTACTGTTTCTGCACTTTCGCTATTAGAAACTTGTGATTGCTCTGCAACCACTTCATTTTCTAAATTTTGATTCTCAACAGAAACATCAGAAGTATTATTTTGAACATCTGAAACATTTCTCTTTGGCTTTTGAGACTTCTTGTTTTTAGACATACAACCCCCGATTATTATTTGGTTTCCTTATGAACAGTTCTTTTCCCACAACGAGAACAGAATTTTACTATTTCAATTCTTTCTGGATTTGCGGCTGTATTTTTACTTGTTGCATAATTTCTTTCTTGACATTCTGTGCAAGCAAGAATTATGTTTTTACGTTTTGGTAATGCCATTTTCTTTCTCCTAACAAAAAACTAACACCCCGTCATAGAAGTGCTAGCATTATAATATCATAGTTGTTTTTAATTGTCAACTAATAATTAATCTTTTTATAAATTTTATTATTTAAATTGTGCGATTTTTGTAAGTTGTTTTTTGATAATAAAATGTTTTTATTTTATTTCCTTATCATATACATCTGCATCAACAAGCATAACAAGATCTTCATTATTACTTGCCTTTTTTACGAATTCAAATTCTGAAGGCATATTAAAATCTAAATCATATTTTTCAACATATATAAAATATGCTTTTAAACAAGCCTTCGCATATAAAAATGCCTCTTCCACGAACTTTCCATCAGTTGTAATTTCAAGGTCAGGGAATATTACTTTATATTCATCATTTTCTTTATCTTTTATAAAAACGGCAGGATAAGTATAACTTTTCATGCAATGCTCCTTAGATTGATTTTAACATAATTGAAGATAATTTCAAAACAATTAAACAATTTTTTATAACTTTATAATAATTTTAATAAACTTATCACTTTTATATTATAATTTTCATTCATTTATTTTGAAAAATACGTTTTATAAATAAATTAAACAAATTTTATCTTAAAATTGCAGTATTATTTCAAATATTTGTTATATTTTGCAAATTTATTCTGCATGGTCCTTGTCCCAGCAACAATTTTTATATTTTTTTTTATTTTCGCATGGACATGGATCATTTCTTCCAGCTTTAGGTTTATCGTTATAAATAGTCTTTTGAACTTGAAGTTTTCCCTTTGCCTTTTGTGCAGCCCTTTCTTCAGGTGTTAATTCTTTTCCTGTAAATAAAATTTTTACTGGTTGTGGTTGTGGTTCTACTGGCGCCTGTTGAATTTTTGCATTTAATAAAACTTTGCATGTATTTTCTTTTATTTTATAAACCATATTATCAAACATATCAAAGCCTTCTTTCTTATACGCAAGAACAGGATCTTGTTGTCCAAATTGACGAGAAATTATTTCATCTTTCATAATCTGCATATCTTCAATTTGGCTCATCCAGTTTATATCAACCATACGCAATAAGACATTTCGTTCAATATCTTCAAAGTTTATTCCAAGTGCTTCAACATCTTTTTGTCTTTCTTCATATTTTTTATCTATGATTTTTAAAACTTTTTCAATAACATCGTTAACATCACAGCCTTCAACAAACTCCTCTGTTATCTGATTGCTGTCTTTCTCAAGCAAACCATTTTCAAGCTCTTTATTTAAAGCAGTTAAATCCCATTCGTAATATGGTTTATCATCACTTATAATTTTATATACTGACTTGGCAACAACCTCTGGGAACATTCTCATAATTTGTTCGTGAACAGGTTTTCCATCTAACACTTCATTTCTTTCTTCATATATAATTTCTCTTTGCTTATTCATAACATCATCAAATTGCAAAACAGTTTTTCTTATTCCAAAATTTTGCAATTCAATTTTTCTTTGAGATGCTTCAACTTGTTTTGATATAATCTTCATTTGAATAGGCATATTTTCATCTACTTTAAAGAAATTTAATACCTTTCTTAATTTTTCAGTTGCAAAACGTTTAAATAAATCGTCATCTAATGAAAGGAAGAATACACTTGATCCTGGGTCTCCTTGACGACCAGCACGTCCTCTCAACTGATTGTCTATACGACGTGATTCATGTCTTTCTGTGCCTATAATATGAAGTCCTCCAAGCGCTTTTACTTCTTTCTTTTCTTTGTCTGTCATTTTTTTATGTTCTTCAAAAAGTTCTCTATAAACTTCTCTTGCATGATTTAATTTTTCATCATCAACATAGTTAAATGCAGTGGCATAAGAGATGTCTTCTTCATCAAAGCCCTTTTCTCTCATTTCCTTTATTGTCATAAACTCAGGGTTTCCACCAAGCAAAATATCCGTTCCACGACCTGCCATATTAGTGGCAATTGTAACTGTTCCCTTTCTGCCTGCTTGTGCAACAATTTCACTTTCTTTTTCATTATTTTTAGCATTTAAAACCTGGTGTTTAATTCCTGCATGCTTTAAAGCTTTAGATAATAATTCTGATTTATCAATGTTAATTGTACCTACAAGCACAGGTTGTCCTTTTTCTTGGCATTGTTTAATTTCTTCTATTATTGCAGATATTTTTCCTCTTTCAGAAACATACATGATATCAGGATAGTCTATTCTTTGTTTTGGAAGATTTGATGGTATTGTAACAACATCAAGTTTATAAATAGTTCTAAACTCACCCTCTTCGGTTTTGGCAGTTCCTGTCATGCCTGAAAGTTTTGAATATAATCTAAAGAAGTTTTGGAAAGTAATTGTTGCAAATGTTTGATTTTCATCCTTAATGTCAACCCCTTCTTTTGCTTCAATAGCTTGATGAAGTCCTAAAGAGAATCTTCTTCCTGGTGAAAGACGCCCTGTAAATTCGTCAACTATTACAACTTCATTATCCTTATTTACTATATAATTTTCATCTCTGTGCATTATAAAATTTGCACGCAGTGCATTGTTAATATAGTGATTTATCTCAAGGTTTGAAATATCTGATAAGCTTTCTATTTTATAAAAAGCTTCTGCCTTTGAAATTCCTCTATCAGTTAAATTTATCTGTTTTGTTTTGATATCTATTTCAACATCACTATCTTTTCTTAAAGTTTTAACAAATTTTTGTGCAGTAACATATCCATCTGAAGATTTTCCACCCTTTCCACTAATAATAAGTGGTGTTCTTGCTTCATCAATTAAAATACTATCAACTTCATCAACTATTGCAAAATTTAATCCTCTTTGAACTCTTTCGTTTTTATTTCTTGCCATATTATCACGAAGATAATCAAATCCAAGTTCGTTGTTTGTGCAATATGTTATATCTGCCTTGTAGGCTGCCTTCTTTTGTTCATCGTTTTGACCATTTAATGTAACTCCAACAGTAAGTCCTAAAAACTTATAAACTTTTCCCATCCATTCAGCATCACGTTTTGCAAGGTATTCATTAACTGTTACTACATGAACACCTTTTCCTGTTATTGCGTTCAAATAAGCAGGTAAAGTCGCCACCAATGTTTTTCCTTCACCTGTTGCCATTTCTGCAATTCTTCCTTGATGCAAAGCAATTCCACCTAATATTTGCACATAAAAGTGTTTCATGTTTAAAACACGAAATGATGCTTCCCTAACAACTGCATATGCCTCAGGTAGTAAATCATTTAAAGATTCACCAACCTTATACCTTTGCCTAAATTCATCTGTGCAAGCCCTTAACTGCTCGTTTGTATAATCTTTGTATTTATCTTCAAGTGCAACAACTTTATCTGCAATTTTTTTCAATTTTTTTACTTGAGATTTGTTTTCATTCCCGAAAAGTCCCATTTCCACTCCTTAAAAGCATATATTTAACAAAATAAAATTCTTTAAATTAAAATTTTTTGTTATTATAAACTCATTTTTTATTTTATAAATTTTATATTTTTAACTTTATAAAACACAACATTTCGCATTTTATATTATAATTAACACAAGACATTGTAACAAATTTATTTAAAATTTCAAAATGTTTAAAAGATTAATTCACAAATAAAATTATCAGCAAATCTATTTAGCAACATAAAATCTTAAAAAATACAAAAATAATTCAATTATTGCAGTAATATAAACAAGTCAAAAAGTGCTGTTACAAGTCCTTTTTACGCACTTTTTATTTTATCATTACTTGACATCCCTATATATTAATGATATTATATATCTATATGAAAATCTTTATATTAAGAGGTGTATATGTCAAGCATTCAAAATAAAGTAAATATTAAACAAAATGGAGAAACCGTCCGTTCTTTAACACAAAATGTTTCCATGTCTGGAGACTTAAATGGAAAGAATGGCACCTTAATGGATTTTATTGGAAGTTTCCCTTCTGCTGATGGGAATAGTTCCTCTTTGGAACAAAAATCCATTTTCTCTTTAGTTAAAGATGAAAATACAATAAAGGTTCAAATTAAACTTCCTGGAATATTTAAGGATAAAAACGGTGCATCTCTTTCAGAAAACTCTGAAATTGTTAAAGATCTTGATAACCTTGTCCTTAATGTTTCAGAAGACAATAATAATATGAATAGACCTGTAACTTTTACAGAAAATCATGGTGGACTTGTTGTAAAGATAAAATCTAAAGATGGAGAAGATTACACAATCACTTCTACCCCTACATCAATTTCTCTTCAATATGGTTCTACTTCTTATACCTACTCTACTGAAAATCAAAACTGTATTGATGTAAATATGACTAATGATGTTGCCACTGGTATGTTTAGTGAAAATAGTGAACTTAGCAATTACTTTAAAACTCCTGATAGTTTAAGAAATGCTCCCTCTTATATGTTTGGACTTTATGCGTCAAATTTAAAAGGAACACAAAAAATACAATTAGGTAATTACACTGTTTTCTCTTTTGACTTTTCAGGTGAAAACACATCTCAACCTAACATTTTTGTTGCTCAACCTGATGGAAAATTGTTTTTCTTTAATAAAGGCACTTTCTATCATTGTAAAGAGTATTTCTTTCAATATGACCAAGTTACAAAAGAACCTGCTTTAGTTGTTGGAACATCTTATAACAAATACTTTAGATTTGCAGTTAAATCAAATCAACAAGACAATCAATTAAGTTTACCTGATGATTACGACCAACTTCTAACATTCTTTAAAACTCATGATGTTTCTTACAACTCTAAAAATGATGTCAGCACAAAAGAAGAAGATAAGATAAAAATTAAATGTGGAGAAAATGTGCTTGAGTTCTTGCCAGAAGACAAACGAAATTATGAAAAAAAGATATTTAAAGTTAAACCTGAAACAATCAACTTCAATGCAATTAATGCCCCACAACCAGAAATTCCTCAAATTTTTATACTTATAAATAATTTTTATGATCACTTTGTAAATTTTTATAATAGTCACACAGAATATCAAACTCTTCTTTTAGATGTCTTTAAAAATATTACATCAATTCATGAACAAATTGAACTCAATATTAATGCAATTGAAAGCATGACAATTGAAACAACTGAATTGAATAATATTATTCAAAATTTTTCTGATAAAATTGAAAATATTTATCAAATGTTCAATGCTTTCTTCAATGAACACTCAAATGACCCTACTATTATTAATCTTCATGATGAAATAACTAATGTCTATAATATATATAACAATACTTATATAGATAAAGATAAAGACCAGTCAAAGCCTGAACAAGAACAATCAGAAGATGAAAACACCCCTGACAATAACAGTGGTAACAATAATGGCAACAGTGGCAATGACAACAATAACGAAAACGACAAAAATAAAGATGAAGAAAATGGCGAACAAAAGGAAGAAGAGCCTGAACAAGAGCCTGAAGAAGAGAAAAAACCACCAGAAAAGATTGACTTGAAAAAGCCTATTGAAAATGCTGGTAATATGAGTATGATTCTTGGTCTTTTCTTCATGGCTGCGGCTATGATTCCTGGTGTTGGTGCAATTATGGCTACAATTGGTGCAATTATGGCTGGTGTTGGCGCTGCTGGAGTTGTATTTGCTGATAAATTTGTTTGGGATCCATATGAAAAAGCAAAAAGAGAGTTTAAAGACGAACAACAATATGAATCTCTTGAAGATGATTTCATAGAAAATGAAAAAAATCTTGATCTTCTCCATGAACAATCTGCTCAAAAATTTGCTGAATTAGACAAACTTATTGATGGTGGAAACCTTGTTGCTAAAGAATTTAAAGATTTATACAATTCTTATGGTGTTGGATTTAATCCAACTGAAAATCTTTCTAGGTTTGAACAATTAGTATCAATGGAAGGTTTTGCAATTAGACGTGGTATTTATGACGAAAAAGGTCAAAACATTATTCACGAGGGACTTATTCCTCAATTAAAAGAAATAAACCTTTCAACAAATCCTCAACAAAGACAAACTCTTATTAATAAATTTATAAACGAAAACTTTAAAGAAGTTACTCAAGAAGACAGACAAAGACTTGTTGATATGTTTGATACAAAAAATCAACATTATTTGACAGAATTTATTGAAACATTCACCGCTGCTCATAAAGCTCAAGAAAAAGAAAGAAAGCTCTATATTGATCAACAAATGTATCTTGGAGATTCTGATAAAGATATTTCAACAGATAGAATTTCTAGACTTGTAAGTTATCCTAAACTCACCGCAGAAGACAGAAAGAAATTCTTTGAAAGATATGGTGAAACTATCTTAAAATACTACTCTGCACAAAATGTTACTAGCTATCAACAAATAAATCAATTAATTGATAGAATTCCTGCCGAGGAAAGAAAAGATATATTAGAAATTCTAGACAGAAAAAATAAAGAAATTCTTATGGCAAGTCAAAATATTCAAAAAACTGCAGAAGATAATGTTACAAAAGTTGATAGAATTAACGAACAACAACAATACGCTACTTCTGTTAATGATTTAACTAAAAACGCTGAAGGCTATAACTTAATGCGTGAAGAAGAGTATAACCAATCTGTTGAAACTTATTTACAAGAATACACACTTGCTTATTACAATAACAACCCTTCTATTTCTTACATGCATCAAATGCGTCAAGGAGTAGAAAAACCAGAATTTTTATCTGATCAAGCAAAACAAATTAATCAAGTTATGATTAATACTGCAAATAGTTACTTTGCTCAGCCAAATTCTCGTTCTAACTCTACTCGCTCTAGAACTTTATATGATGCTACTTCTAAATTCTATGAAAGCTGCAAAAAGTTTGGTGTTGAAAAAGAAGTCGGTGACCTTTACAGAGTTGACACTGGTTTAAGTTCAATATTACCTCAACCAGAAGAAAAAAATACAAGAATGGATTGCACTTTACAAAAAGTTGCTACTAGACTTGCAAATCAAGCTATAACAGATTTTGAAAGTGAATACACCGTTTCTGATAAAGGTAAAGTTACAGATAAAGAAGGTAAATTTGTTGACACAAAACGTGAACCTTTGAAATCTCAATACGAAAAATATACTCAAGCTAAAGCTATTATTGAAACTTCAGAAGAACTTACAAAACTTCAAGTTCCTCAAGAAAGAGGACAAGCAAAACAATTTGCCGAAATTGAAAAAGCTGTTGCCGCAGCCGATGATACGTTGACTGCACAAATGATTAAAGATCCGGCAAATCCTTTAAATGCAAAATATAATAAATTAATTAAAGAATTTAGAAAAAAATCCCCTGCTTATATAAGTGACCGTCAAGTTGAAGCACTTGCAAGAACTAAAATACATCTTGATAGATTGCGCGAATCTGCAACTCAAAGATATAATTCATCTAAGAGTCCAGAATACAACCCTAATTATTTCTCTCAATACTCAGCTTTATATGCTAATGTTGAAAACTATATGAACTCTTATATGAATGGTGGTTTAAATGCAGTTTTTGTTGCAAATGCTCATAACCATGCTATGGGACGCGATTCTTATGTATATTCTCGCGAAGGTCTTGAAAATGCAGGTAATGCTGTTACTACTGAATTAAGCAGAGAAAATTCAGTCAGAGAATTAATTGACAGATTTAATCCTAAAGATCAAGAAGCAATTAGAGATTATATTGATGTCGGCTTAATGGCTGGAGATAAAACAACATCTGAACTTTTAATTGAAGCAATAAGAAAAAATCTTGGTAGCAGAATTGTTGAAACAAACTCACCTACTTACGATGAATACTATAGTAGTTTTGTCCGCAGTGATCTTGATGGTCAACCTTTTGATGCTGATGCACTTGAGGCAAATACTCGCGAACTTTTAAATTCTATGGAGATAAGAAGTAAAAAAGAACTTTCAACTCAGGAGGACTTGCTTAGAGAAACTCATGGTAATTTTGGAAGAAGTTACATTGCAAGAGAATATGAAAGAGCAAGAGAAACATTTAAAGAACAAAATAATCCTGTTGTTGAATACAATTCAATCTTAGATATTCTTGAAAAGAGATTTGGTGTTGAAAGACAAAAACTTGTAGAAGAAATTGAAAATACCCAAAGAGTAAATCCAAAAATGAGCGGTCAAATGTTTATTTCTTCTCTACTTGATAAATTTGGATTAAATAAACAACTTTTTGAAAAATCAGTAAAATCACTTCCTAAAGAAAAACAAGTTTTTGATTTTATCAAGAGTTTAAGTGCTGATGATAAAACTAAAATAGAAATTATTAAGGAAACAAGAAAAAGAGATACTATTAGAGAAAAAACAGAACTATTTAATGGATTATGGGCAAATCTTGAAAATGGAACTGGTGCTAGCGAATTTGTAAAATTCTTTAATGATAAGGAAAATGCTGAATTTATAGATAGCTTAAATCTTCCTTATGAAATGATGGATGTTGATGTTCCAGCAGGCATAGGAAATGCAACTGTAACAAAGAAACAAAAACAATATGATATTATTTCAATAATTCAAGATAGCACTATTGATGACACTGAAAGATTAAATAGAATTAAAGAATATGGTGCTGCCTATAATATGGATAATGTAGCAAACAATGCCCTTCAAAAAGCTCAAATTAATCTTGATGCATTCATTGGCGAAAGAATGGCAAAAACTTCAACAGAAATCGCTGTTGTTGGACAACAAAGAGATCTTGAAGAATTTAAAATTGATTGTGATAACTTTAATTATTTGTGGAATAACTTAAAAGAATATCCAGATAATCAATACATTAAAAAAGCATTTATTGAATTCTGCAATGATGAAAAAGGTGTAGATTTTATTAAGAGCCTTAAAATATATGACAACTTTTTAGAAGATGTTAAACAATTAATAAGCAGTGACTCTCCTACAGAAGAAAAAGTTGCTAAACTTGCAGAGTATGAACAAGATTTTGATGTCTCTACATCCACTCAAAAAGCAAGAGATAGCAAACAGCATCAAATTGATCTTTTAAATGCAAAAAATAGCAAAGAAAGAGATTTAATTACTGCTAAATATAATTTAGGAGTTGACCAACCTATTGCAACAAAATTTAACTCTTTATGGAGCAAAGTTAAAGAGTCTTTAGATAAAGAAAGCATAGACAAATTTATTGAATTCTTAAGTTTAAATGATGATTTTGTTAAAAAATTAAATTTGCGAAAATCAAATTCTAACACCTCTTCTTATGAAATTGTTGATTTATTACAAACTCTTAGAGATTCTGATGATGAATTGCCTATTAAATTAAGAAGACTTGAAGCTTATGAAAATCATTTTAAAGTCAGTCAAGTGGCAGAAAATGCATTAAAATCTGAAGAAGACGAGATTGAAATTCTTGATGCTAAAGCTCAGGCTACTTCTGAAGAAGAAGTTGATATGATGGACAATGAAAACAGACTTAAAAATTTTGACAATCTTCAAAAAGATTTATCTGAAAATCTATCAGCAATAATAAATCTTAACCCAGAAGTATATACAGAAAATGATTTAACTATTGCAATGAACGCTTTTGTAAATGGTGATTATGAGACACTTAGCAAATTTAACATTGACTATAAAGGAATTCAATTTGTTGACTATAAAAATATTATTGCAAAACTTGAGGAAATTGGAGACGTTGATACTTTAAAATATAAAGGCAAAGTTAAAAAAGCTGTTATTAATTCACTTGAAAAGGCAAAAAAACAAATCAAAAAGGTTATTGGTCAAATCAAAAAACTTTTTGAAAAACTTTCTAAAAAACAAACCTCTCAAGAATATTCTCAAATAATAAATGAAATAGCACATAATCTTCAATTGTTAAGAAATAACATATACAATGCTATGAAATCTGCAGAGGAAGTTTTTGGGAAAAAATTAAGTGTCTCTCCTTCTCTTACAGATTCTCAAATTAAAGATAATCTTGCAATCAATGCAGAAATGCTTAACTCACGAGCAGAAAAAGAACGTAAAAGACGTGAACAACTTGAAAATGAAGCTCTTGAGAAAGAAGCTGAAGAAGAAAAAGCTGCTGAAGCTGAAGAAGAAAAAGCTGGCGAAGAAAAAGAATAAAATTAATTTGAATTATGAGAGTTTGGCTTTTGCTAAGCTCTTATAATTTGATATAAAGGAATGGTAAATATGAAAATCGGAGTTGTAGGACTTCCTAATGTAGGAAAAAGCACACTTTTTAATGCAATCACAAATGCAGGTGCAGAAAGTGCAAACTACCCTTTTTGCACTATTGAACCAAATGTTGGTATTGTTGATGTTCCTGATAAAAGACTTGAGGAACTTGGAAAACTTTATAATACTCAAAAAATAACCCCTGCTTCTATAGAGTTTGTAGATATCGCCGGTCTTGTTGCTGGTGCAAGTCATGGGGAAGGGCTTGGAAATAAATTTTTAAGCCATATTCGCGAAGTAGATGCCATTGTCCATGTTGTAAGATGTTTTGATGATGAAAAAATTATTCATGTAAATGGTTCTATTGATCCGCTTAGAGATATAGAAATAATCAATCTTGAACTTGCACTCGCTGATCTTGAACAAGTAACCAAAAAACTTGAAAAAGATGGCAAACTTATAAAGACTGGTGATAAAAGTCTAATTGCTGGAGTTGGTTTGATGGAAAAAATTAAAACTGCTCTTGAAAACAATAAGCCTGCAAGAAGTGTTGAAATAAATGATGAAGAAGAATTGAAAGTTTTAAAGAATCTTCAACTTCTTACTGCAAAGCCTGTCATTTATGTTGCAAACATTAGCGAAAATGATATTGGAAAAGAAGAAAATTCTTATGTTAAAGCCGTAAGAGATTTCGCTGAAAAAGAAGGCTCAAAAGTAATATGCTTATCAGCAAAAATTGAAGAAGAACTTGTTTCTCTTGAACCTGATGAGAGAGCTGTCTTTAAAGAAGAACTTGGAATAAATGAAAGTGGGCTTGAAAAACTTGTCAGTGCAAGTTATGATCTTCTTGGTCTTATGAGTTTCTTGACTGCCGGAGAAAAAGAGGTTCGTGCATGGACAATAAAGAAAGGAACTAAAGCCCCTGCTGCTGCAGGCAAAATTCATACAGACTTTGAAAAAGGATTTATCAAAGCTGAAGTAGTTTCTTATGATGACCTTATAGAAGCAGGCTCTTATCTCAAAGCAAAGGAAAAAGGTAAGGTAAGAATGGAAGGCAAAGATTATGTTGTTCAGGACGGAGATGTAATCTTATTTAGATTTAATGTTTAACAAAAAGCAGAGAAAATTAATCTCTGCTTTTTATATTTAATTTATAAATTAAAAATAAAATAAAAATTAAAATAAAATTAATTAAAAAATAATTTTTAAATAAATAAAAAAAATCAAAATTAAATAAAAAATAAATAAAAATTATTTTTAAAATAAAAATAAATAAATTATAATTATTAAAAATAATTAATTAAAATATTTTTATTTTTTTACTAATTATTTTAATTATTAACAATTAATTAAAAATTATTTTAGGAGTCCATTATGCATTGTCAACAAAATTCAATATTGTTAAATAGTCTTATTAAAACTAATTTACTTCCCCTTGCCTTTATAGGAGATAGTGTTCATACCCTATTTATTCGTGAAAAGGTATTAGAACAAGATGCCGGCAATAAGATGAATAATTACCACACCATTTCTTCAAAATATTGCAAGGCTTCAGCACAAGCCAGTGCCTTAAACAACATTCTTCCAATTTTAAATGAAGAAGAAAAAGATATAGTAAGGCGAGGCCGCAACGCAAAACCAAAGCATCAAGCCAAAAACGCAACAAACTCTGATTATTCTCATGCAACTGCCTTTGAAATTTTGATAGGTTTTCTATATTTAAAAGGCGATGAAGAGCGATTTCAATTTATCTTATCAAAAAGTATTTCAAACGAAGAATAATCTTAAATCTGGCAATTTATAACATAGTGAGAAAAGTTAATTTCATATCAGAAAAGCAAAGAAATTTATATCTTCTTTGCTTTTTTATTATGTATATTTCTATTATTCTTTTTAATCAAATTGACAAGAAGAAACAAAAAATGTAAAATATATATCTATAAGAGGATTAAAATGTATATTGAAGGAAAAAATGCTATTAGACAAGCAATAGAAAGCAAAACAACTATTAATAAAATAATGGTTGATAAGAATATCCAGGGAAGAAAAGATGAAATTATAAATCTTGCTGCCCAAAATAAAATCAAATTTGAATTTGTCCCTAAAGTCGTCCTTGATAAAAAATCAAAGACTGGGCATCATCAAGGATATATTGCAGAAACTGTTGATTTCAAATATTGCTCTATTGAAGATATTTTAAATAAGGCGAAAGTTAATAATGAAAAACCTTTTATTGTCATTCTTGATGGAATTGAAGATCCTCATAATTTTGGTGCAATTATCCGTTCTTGTGAATGTGCAGGAGTTCATGGAATAATAATTCCTAAAAATCGTGCTGTTCAGGTCAATGAAACGGTTATAAGAACAAGTACAGGTGCAATTTCTAATATGCTTATTGCAAAGGTAACCAACCTTAAAGATGCAATTAAGGAACTTAAAGATAATGATATTTGGGTTTTTGCAGCTGAAACTGGTGGTGAGGACATTTATAATAAAAAACTAACTCAAAATATTGCTGTTGTTATTGGCTCTGAAGGTTTTGGAATTAAAAAATCTATTATTGATTGCTGTGATGGAACAATAACACTTCCACTTCGCGGAAAAGTTAATTCTTTAAATGCTTCTGTTGCTTGTGGAATTGTTGTTTTTGAAATTTTACGACAGCGTTTGGGTGGACAAAATGACTGATGAAGAACTTTCTTTTAAAGCCCAGCAAGGAGACGAATCCTCTGTTGATCATCTTCTATCAAAATATAAATCTCTAGTTATCAAAATTGCAAGAAGCTACTTCTTAACTGGTGGAGATATTGAAGATATTGCTCAGGAAGGTATGATTGGTCTTTATAAGGCTATCATTCATTTTAATAAGCAAAAAAACACATCGTTTAAAACTTTTGCAAATACTTGCATAAAACATCAAATTCAATCGGCAATTAGAGTTGCTAGTTCAGAAAAAAACAAAGCTCTTTCTACTGCAGTTCCCCTTGTTGAGCAAACTGATTTTGATGAAGATGAAGAACTTAAAGAAATCCCTATTCCTTCAGATCTTCCTTCCCCTGATGACACACTTATTGAAAAAGAAAAACTTAAAGAAATTAAAGATAAAATTTATAAACTTTTAACACCTTTAGAATTAAAAGTTTTGTCACTATATCTTAAAGGATATAGCTATAATGAAATTTCCGAAATTGGAAATATTAACAAAAAAAGTATTGATAATGCTTTATCAAGAATCAAAAGCAAGTTATCATTTTTAAAAAATGATAATATTTAAGGAGTATATTATGGAAAATTTTATTAGACCTAGACCAGAATTTCCAAAAAGAGCAGTGATTACATCTGGTATGCCTTATGGAAATAAACTTTTACATTATGGTCATGTAGGTATGACTTTGAGAGCAGATGTTTTTGCTCGTTTTATGAGAGATAGAATTGGTAAAGAAAATGTAATTTTTGTTTCTGGAACTGATTGCTATGGCTCTCCTGCCCTTGAATCTTATAGAAATTTGAAAGAATCAGGCAAACTTAAAGATGAAACAATAGAACAATATGTTGAAAGAAATCATATCTTACAAAAAGAAATCTTTGAAAAATTTGAAATTGGTTTTAATCTTTATTCAGCTTCTGCGCTTGGTCGTGCTGGCGAAATTCATAAAGAAACAAGCAAATGGTTTATTGAAAGACTTCATGAAGTTGGAATGGTTTCTAAACATTCTTCATGGCAATTTTATGATGAAAAAAATAAATGTCTTTTAAATGGACGACAAGTCATTGGTAAATGCCCTATAGAGGGTTGCCAAAGCGAAAAAGGTTATGCTGATGAATGTGACCTTGGACATCAATATCTTCCTCAAGACTTAATTGACCCAGTAAGCACATTAAGTGGAGAAAAACCAAAACTCGTTAAAATTGAAAATCTTTATTTTGACCTTGAAAAATGTATTCCAATTCTTCAAGAATGGATTAATTCTATTGATAGAAAAAGTGATACTCCTCAATTTATGGTCAAAGAAATCAGAGAATTTTTCAAAAAACCAGAAGTTTATATCAAACGCGAATATTTTGAAAAATTTAATGAAATTAAAGATCAACTTCCTTCATTTACAGAGCTTGATAGGCATGAAAAAGCACCTAGCATGACTATTGTTTTTGATAAGCTTGAAGATCGTGAAAAAGCTTGCGAAATTCTTGCTTCAAATGATATTCGTTATAGAACTGGAAAAACACTTACACCTTTCCGTTTGACAGGTAATATTTCATGGGGTGTTCCTTGCCCTACAATAGAAGGTGTTGAAAATCAAACTTTCTATTGCTGGCCTGAAAGTTTATGGGCACCTATATCATTTACAAAAACTTATCTTGAAAGCATTGGAAAAGATAAAGATGAGTGGAAAAAGTATTGGTGTGATAAAGATGCTCAAGTATATCAATTCCTAGGCGAAGATAACATCTACTTCTATGGTCCTGCACAACAAGCAATGTGGCTTTACACTCAAGGCAAATCCCCTGTTCTTGATCCTGAAAATGGACAATTAAGATTAACAAAAATTAATCCTATTAAATCTATTCTTTATATGAATAAAAAGGCAAGTTCTTCAGGTTCTATAAAACCTCCTATGGCTCTTGAATTTTTAAATCACTACACTGCTGAACAATTTAGAATGCATTTCCTTGCTATGAACCTTACAAACAATAATGTTAGTCTTTCACCAAAAGCTTTTGATCCAGATGCTAAAGATGATGATATTGACCCTATGGTTATAGAAGGCAATCTTCTTACAAATGTTTATAACAGAATATTAAGAACGCTTTTCTATTCAACACAAAAGAATTTTGATGGTGTTCTTCCTGATGCAGAAATTGATGATTCTGTTATGGAAAGTTGCAAAAAAGCAATCTTAGACGTTGAAAAATTTATGTATGATAAAAAGTTCCATCAAGTTTATAACGCACTAGATGTTTTCATTAGAAACATAAATAAATATTGGGTTAAAGAAATCAATGGTGCTGATAACGAAAAACTTGCAAAAATCACAGCCAACACAATGCAAATGATTTTTGTAGCAAATACACTTCTTCACCCTGTTGCACCTAATGGAACTGAAAATGTTGCTGATTATTTAGGATTTGATAAATCAATCTGCTTTGACTGGAAGAATATTTTTGGAACTTATAATGATATTCTTGATAAATCAAAAGAAAGAAAAATCAAAACATTAAAAGAACGTGAAGACTTCTTTAAGCGTCATCAATCTCAACTTGATGAACTTGCTAAAAAGAACGCAAATAATTAATAAACGCAAATAATTAAAAAAATAAAAGAACCTTACAAATTACTCTTAATTTTAAGTAAGGCTCTTTTTTATATTTACCTAATTTTTTTATTTTTTTAAAAAAAAGGTATTGACATCTTAAAATTTATATGCTTTAATAAAAGCGTCGATTGAAATAAACGAAATTTAAACAAAAGGAGAACTGTTCAAATGGTTACAGTAAAAACTATTTATTCAAAATTAAATATAAACTTAAAAGTTAGCCATGCGAATGGTTCTATTAAATAAATAATTAATTTATTTTATTTTTAATGAAATTATTTTCAAATAGCCTTCGTATGCAAAATTTTACGGAGGTTTTTTATGAAAAATTTAAAGAAAAAAAATAAAATTAGTATTACAAATTATCTAGCAAAGTATAAATTGGGAATTTTTCTATATATTTTAGTTTACTTAATTGCTGGGACATGCACTATCTTCCAAACAATAGAATTTGCTAATGCTATAGAAAAAATCACAAATTCACTATATATGAATGCAATCTATTTAATGATTTTTATTGCTGGATTAATCTTAATTAAAAGATTATGTTGGTATTTTTCTGGTTTGATTTATCAAAAATATGCAAACAGAATAATGGCTGACTTAAACTTAGATTTGGCAAAGCAAGCATTTAAACTTAATTCTAAAACCTATTCAGATCATGACACAGGAACTTTTGTTCAACGAATTGTAAGTGACCCTGAAAGAGTTGTAAATAATCTTGCTGATCTTGTTGATATTTTAACAGATATTATAACTTCATTTGTTATTGTTATCTATATTTCAACACTTAACATCTATATTTCTTTGATTCTTGTTGCTATAATTGCTGTTTGCTTAATTATTGAAATTAAAAGAACTAAAGTTAAGCGTAAGAACAAAAGAATTACTCGTAAAAAGAATGATAAAATCAACTCTCTTACAACTGAGATAGTTAGAAGTGAAAAAGATATTAAAGCACTTGGACTTGAAGAAAAATTGAGTGAAGTTTCAAAAGAAAACTATGAAGATTATAAAAAATCAAGTTATAAAACAGAAGTTACCGATATGAATTTCTGGTCGGTTCGTAACTTCATTATTGAATTTTTTGGTGTCCTTATGCTTATTCTTGGTGTTTATATGATTGATATTGGCATTTTGACTCTCGCTTCTTTTATGATTATCTATTCTAATAATGGCAATTTATATAGCCTTATTTGGGGAATAGGAAGCATTGCAAATATTTTCGCAGATGTTAAAGTTTGCACTGACCGTATGTTTGCTTTATATGACAACAAAGAATTTGTATGTGAAAAATTTGGTAATGTTTCTCTTGAACATGTTAAAGGTAAAATTGAATTTAAAAATGTTTCTTATTCCTATATAGAATATGAAGAAGAAAAAGAAAATCAAGATGACAAAGATGGCAATAATGTAAAAACTAAGAAGAAAAATAAAACTAAACCTGAACGAAAAATTGCTTCAGTAAATAAAATTTTTGATAATCTTTCATTCAAAATTGAGCCTAACACCACTGTTGCTTTTGTTGGCAAATCTGGAAGTGGTAAATCAACAATTTTGAACCTTATGTCAAAAATGTATGAAGTTGATGATGGTGAAGTTTTAATTGATAATGTAAATATCAATGACCTTGACAAAAAAACTTTAAGAAATTCAATTTCTCTTGTAAACCAATTCCCTTACATCTTTGATATGACAATTAAAGAAAACCTACTTTTAGCAAAGCAAGATGCAACTGATGAAGAAATTAACGATGCAATTTGCAAGGCTTCTTTAAAAGAATTTATTGAATCTCTACATAAAGGAATTGATACAAAAGTTGGAGAAAGCGGAATAAAATTATCTGGTGGACAAAAGCAAAGGCTTGCTATTGCAAGAGCTCTTCTTAGAAACTCGTCTATTATCATATTTGATGAAAGCACAAGCTCGCTTGACAATTTCGCCCAAGAAGAAATCAAAAAGAGCATTGATGGTTTAAAAGGAAAAAGCACAATAATTATTGTTGCACATAGACTTTCTACAATTAGAAATGTTGATAAAATTTTCTTCTTAGATGAAGGCAAAATTGTTGATATTGGAACTTTTGATTATTTGTTTGAAAACAATGTTAAATTCAAAAATATGTTCTATGCAGAAAATATTCAATAAAATGTAATACATAACTAAAAATAAAAAAAGATAATGTTAATTTACATTATCTTTTTATTTTTATAAGCAAAAAATTTTATAAATCATTTTGACTATTATTTTCATCATCTAAACTGAAATTTTTAAGAACAATATTGGTTATTTTTGGTAAGTCAGTGTTATCAACTTGATAATAGCTGTCGCTTATCTCTTTAAGTGAATATTTTAATTTATTGCTTCTATAAAATCTATCCATAACTTTTCTTGGTGGAACATCATGTCCCCCTTCTTTAACCCTCTGATTAATTCTTTGTAAATTTATGACAGGGTTGTCAGGAGTGATAAAAACAGATATAACTTGATAGCCATGTTTCTTATATTCTTTGATAAGGTCAAGTTTGCTTGGGTGTGATAAAACAGTTTCGTAAACCACAGAATCACCTGTTTTCATGTTTGAATTCATTTTATCAACGGCATATTCCATTGCTTTAAGGTTTCTTTCGCTCTCACTCTTTTCGTCTTTAAATAATGTTTTAGCATAAATATCAGCATTTACATATTTTACATTTTGAAACATTCCTAACTTATAGAAATTTCCTATTAAAGTTGATTTTCCACTTCCATTAGGACCTGCAAAAACATAAAGAATCTTCTTTTCACCTGAATTATTCATATTATCAAGCAATATTTCATTCACCTCATTATTTGGCATAACCTTAAATTTATAAATAACTTCGTCTAGATTAAACATCGTTTTCTCCTTTTTTCCCCTCTTTTGCTTTAAAATAAAAGACAAAGCCCGATTGCTTTGTCTTTTTTATTTTTATGGTTGCGGGAGTTGGATTTGAACCAACGACCTTCGGGTTATGAGCCCGACGAGCTTCCGAGCTGCTCTATCCCGCGATGCACATTTACATTATATGCACTTTTAGTCGTTTTGTCAATACTTTTATTTTATTTTTTTGTATTATTTAAAAGAAAAATAGCGAACACCCAACTGCAATTAATGCCAATATATACAATTCATTAGCAATTAAATTAACTGCTTTATGTTTGTTGTCAAAAGCTCTCATCATTTTTTGAATAAGAAGAACAACTCCACCTGCTAATAACAAAATTGAACTTATTAAATGTGTTGATAATAAAACTGCATTAATTCCAAGACCTATTATTGCACATATTGCAATAAAATTAAAAATTTCTAAAATTATGATATAAAAATCTTTATATTTATTAACAGCCCAAGATATAAGTCCTATCCCTGCCCCAAGCAAAATTCCTCCAGCAAGAGATAAAACATTAAATTCAGCAAGTGACATTGCACTCATTGCAATTAAAGCAAATGCTATTATATTTATTATGCCTTGAAAAATTGTCTTTGATTTTAAATCTACTTCCATACAATCTAAACATTCACTTATTATTAACACAACAAATGAAATTGGTATGTATAGTGCAATTGCATTAATAAGTGACATAAGATTTGCCGATATCATTGCAAAAACAAATAAAGAAAGCATTGTCAAGCATTTTACTAATAAACCTTGCCACCCTTTCTTATTATTTAAAATTGTATAAACTATGCTCATTATTAAGCATACTGCCCCTAGGCAGATAAATGGAACTATTATCATACTTATATTTTAACCAAATATATTAATAAAACAAAACATTTTTAATAAATTTTTATATTTTAAACAAAATAGATATTATGAAAAAATTTAAAGACATTTTTCTATATCTGTCCGCTTTTGTCCCAATGTATATATTAATTCTTACAAAACTTATTGTTGAACTTATTTGCAATAATATTTTGTTCAACGCTTTATATATAATTTATTTTTGTACTTTAATTATATTAATACTTTTAGGAGTTATAGGGCTTGCTTTAAACACAATATATTCTAAGGGAATTTCAAAAGAAATTATAATTTTGAATAAAAACAATATTACTGATAAACATTTTTTAGGATACTTTTCATTATTTGTTTTATTTGCACTTCAACTCAATTTAACTCTTGTAAGCAGTTACATTTTATTTCTTTTAATATTATTTTTTATAGGTATGGTTTATGTTAAAAATTCACTTTTCTATATTAATCCCCTTCTAAATATTCTTGGATATAACTTTTATGATATTATCTACTCTGAAATAGGAGCAAACGAGAAAATTCAAGCCAAATTTTTCTATAAAGGCGAACTAAAAGAAAATCAAAATTATAAAGTTATTTTTAAAAATCAGCATTTCTCTTTTATAAATAAAAATCAAAAATAAAATAAAAAAAATAAATAACTTTGCGTTATTTATTTTTTTTAAACCAACCTAATATTTTATTTGTAATCTTTTCATTAAATACTATAAATCTATCCCATACATACTCTGTCAAGAAGTTTATAACCATCATTAAAAATGTAACCAGTGTTCCATTCCACCCTATTCCCTCAAGTGCATCGCCACCAAAAACTGAAATTGGAGTGAATACGCAATAATATATAATAACTAAAGTCATTGCTATTGGAACATTGCTTGCTGACTTAAATGTAAATTTTCTATTAAATGTAAAATTCCAAACGACTGACAAAATAATACTTATTAAGTAACTTGCCCACCAAACTTTCCATCCAATCCAATTATACAATAGTTCAAATGATAAAATTTGTATTACGCCTGCAGATATTGAAAAGCCTAAAAACTTTAAAAACTGAATTATTTGATCTTTTTTTGATAAAGATTTAGCGTTATTTTCTGTTTGCTTTTCTGTTGTATCAACGGTGTTTGTATCTTCTTTTGCTGCTAAATTTCCATCGTTTTCTGTTTGTTCTTCTGTTGTTACATTTTCTAATTTTTTATCTTCAACATTTTCCGTTTGTTCATTATTTTCCATTTATTTTTATCCTCTTTAATATAAGCAATGTTGTTATAATAACACACTTTAATTAATATTGCAAATATACTTTAAAATTTTTAAGATTAGCCTTTTATTTTTCTTCTTTATATGACTTTTATCGCAACTGTTTTTATGACATTTTAGCCCCTTTATTTTTCAAAATAACTTGCCTTTTCCTATATATTTATATATAATATATATGTATATAATATATATAGGAGAATTGGCTATGGACGAAAAATTAAACGAAGAACAGGATCTTGCAAAATCTTCAAAATATGATGCATCTGATATTCAAGTTCTTGAAGGACTTGAACCTGTTCGTAAAAGACCTGGAATGTATATTGGCTCTACAGATGAACACGGACTTCACCATCTTGTTACTGAAGTTGTGGACAACTCTATTGATGAAGCCCTTGCTGGCTACTGCACAGAAATCAATGTTATTATCAATTTTGACGGCTCTTGCTCTGTTATTGATAATGGGCGTGGTATTCCTACCGGAATTATTCCTAAAGAAGGAAAAAGTGCTGTTGAAGTCGTTTTAACAAAATTGCATGCCGGTGGTAAATTTGGTGGAGAAGGTTATAAGATTTCAGGTGGACTTCATGGCGTTGGTGTTTCCTGCGTTAATGCTTTATCAAAATACATGAAAGCAGATGTTTATCAAAACGGAAAACACTATAAAATTGAGTTCAGTCGTGGAAAGGTTATATCTCCTCTTGAAATAGTTGGAAACACAAACAAAAGAGGAACTACAATCACATTCCTTCCTGATGAAGAAATTTTTGAAACAACAAACTTTAATTACGATACAATGAAAAATCGTTTTAGAGAGATTGCTTTCTTAAACAAAGGCCTTGTTATTACACTTGAAGATAAGCGTGAAGGTCAAGAACGCAAAGATTCTTTTGAATTTAAAGGTGGAATTATTGAATTTGTTGATTTCTTAAATAAAAATAGAGAGACTCTTCTTCCTGAGCCTGTTTATTTTAATAAATTTAACTACAATGATAAAAATGAAGTTGAAAATGAAATTGAAGTATGCTTTCAATTTAATGAAGGCTACAATGAAATTATTAACGCCTATGCAAATAATATAAACACTGAAGAAGGCGGAACTCATCTTGATGGTTTTAAATCTGGTTTAACAAAGGTTATAAACGATTACGCTATTAAAAATAAAATAATTAAAGACACAGAAAAACTTTCTGGTGAAGATTGCCGTGAAGGTATCACTGCTGTAATAAGTGTTAAATTAAGAAATCCTCAATTTGAAGGTCAAACAAAGACTAAACTTGGAAATAGTGAAATGAGAACAATAGTTTATAAAGCTGTTGTTGATGAATTTGGTGATTATCTTGAGCAACACCCTGTTGAAGCAAAAAATCTTATTTTAAAATCTATAACTGCTCAAAGAGCAAGAGATGCTGCCCGCAATGCACGTGAACTTACAAGAAGAAAAAGTATATTAGAAAATACTACCCTTCCTGGCAAACTTGCTGATTGTTCTGAAAAAGACAGACGTTTTTGCGAAATATACATCGTAGAGGGCGATTCTGCCGGTGGTACAGCAAAAACTGGAAGAGATAGACGATTCCAAGCTATCTTGCCTTTAAGGGGTAAAATTTTAAATGTAGAGAAGGCTCGTTTAAATAGAATTCTTGAAAATAATGAAATAAAATCTATGATTACCGCTTTCGGTTGTGGTATTGGAAGTGAATTTAATGAAGAAAAACTTCGTTATGACAAAATAATTTGTATGACCGATGCCGATGTTGATGGTGCCCATATCAGAATTTTACTTTTAACTTTCTTCTTCAGATATATGCGCCCTCTTATTGAACATGGACATGTATATGCTGCAAAGCCTCCTCTTTATAAAGTTACAAAAAATAAAAAAGACATTTTCTATTTCTATTCTGATCAAGAGCTTGAAGATTGGTATCAAGCAAATGGAAGAAAAGGCTGTGATCAGCAAAGATATAAAGGTCTTGGTGAAATGGATGCTGACCAACTTTGGGAAACCACTATGGATCCTGAACATCGTATTCTTATTCAACTTACTATGGAAGATGCTATTGAAGCCGAAAAATATTTCAATGACCTTATGGGAGAAGACTCAGAGCTAAGACGTCAATTCATTGAAGAAAATGCTACACTTGTTACTGACCTTGATATTTAATTTTTAATTTTAATATGGAGAAATTTATGGAACAAGATAAAAAAGACCAATTGTTTTTAAAATTATTCAATGTTTGGGGCGAAGACGCACAAATCAGAATGTGCATAGAAGAAATGAGTGAACTTACAAAAGAACTTTGCAAATATTTAAGATACAAAGATTTTGAACCTGAAAAATTAGAAAAAGTTAAAGAAAATATTATTGAAGAAACTGCAGATGTTTTACTCTGTGCTCAACAAATGCAACTTTTATTTGGAAAAAATAAAGTTGAAGAAGAAATGAACTATAAACTTAGTCGTGTTGAAAAACGAGTTAATGAATATAACGAAAAACATAAAAATAATTAAGCCTAATGGCCGGAGGAATTATGGAAAATCATGAAAGTAAAAAATCTTTAGAAGAAATTTTTAAAGAAACTAAAATTGAAAAAGTTGATACCGTTGACAACCTAAAGAAATCTTTTATTTCTTATGCTATGGCTGTCAATGTCTCTCGTGCAATACCAGATGTTCGTGATGGACTTAAACCTGTTCATCGTCGTATTCTTTATGCCATGGGCGAAATGAACAACTTTTACGATAAGCCTACTAAAAAATGCGCAAGAATTGTTGGTGATGTTATGGGTAAATACCACCCTCATGGTGACAGTTCTGTTTATGATGCAATGGTGCGTCTTGCACAAGACTTCTCAATAAGATATCCTCTTGTTGATGGACAAGGAAACTTTGGTTCTGTTGATGGCGACCCTCCTGCCGCTATGCGTTACACTGAAGCTCGTCTTTCAAAAATTGCTGGGTTAATGCTTGAAGACATTGATAAGGATACTGTTGATTTCTATCCAAACTTTGATAATACATTAATGCAACCTTCAGTATTACCTTCAAAGATCCCTAATTTGCTTATAAATGGCTCTGATGGTATTGCTGTTGGTATGGCAACTAATATTCCACCTCACAACCTTACAGAAGTTTTAAACGGATTACAAGCCCTTATAGACAATCCTGATATTGATATTGATGAGCTTATTAGGTATATTCCTGCACCAGACTTCCCTACTGGTGGTATTATTATGGGAAGAGCTGCTGTTAAAAATGCATATAAAACTGGTCGCGGTGGTATTATTGTTCGTGGTAAGGCAGAAATTGAAGAAACTGCAAGTGGAAGATCAAGAATTATTATCACTGAACTTCCTTATCAAGTAAACAAAGCTCAACTTATTGTTCAGATTGCTGACCTTGTTAAAAATAAGCGTCTTGATGGTATTAGCGATATTAAAGAAGAGTCTGACCGTCAAGGTATGAGAATTGTTATTGATATTAAAAAAGATTTTAATGCACAAGTTGTTTTAAATTCTCTTTATAAACAAACCCAACTTCAAAAAAGCAGTGGAATTATTTTCCTTGCCCTTGTAAATAATCAACCTAGAATTCTTAACTTAAAAGAAATGCTTTACTATTATCTTGAGCATCAAAAAGAAGTTCTTACTAGAAAAACTCAATACGATCTTGATAAAGCAAAAGAAAGAGAGCATATTGTTAAAGGTTTGGTTATTGCCCTTGCAAATATTGATGAAGTAATAAGAATTATTAAATCTTCTGATGATAGACAAGATGCTTCTATAAAACTTACTCAAAGTTTTGAACTTGATGAAATTCAAGCCAATGCAATTCTTGAAATGAAACTTTCAAAACTTACTTCTCTTGAAGTAGAAAAATTGAATGAAGAATTAAGAGAACTTGATGCTCTTATTATTGACCTTGAAGATATCCTTGCAACTCCTGCAAGACTTATGAAAATTTTAAGAGATAACTTTGAAGAAATTAAAAATAATTATGGAGACGCCAGAAAAACTGAAATCAGTCTTGAAGCTGGTGGTATTGATATTGCTGACCTTATTGAAAAAGAAGATGTCGTTATCTCAATGACACATCAAGGCTATATTAAGAGAATGTCTACAAGTGAATATAAGTCTCAAAACCGTGGTGGTGTCGGAGTTACTGCCCATAAAACTAAAGAAGAAGATTATATAGAAAGAATGTTTGTAACCTGCACTCATGATGACCTGCTTTTCTTTACAAATAAAGGAAAAGTATATTGCATAAAAGCCTATGAAGTTCCAGAGGCACAACGCACTGCAAAAGGTCGTGCAATTATAAATCTTTTAATGCTTTCTGAAGGAGAAAAAGTTACAACTATCATTCCAAGAAAAGATGATGCAACTGGAAATCTTATTATGGCAACTAAAAACGGCTTAATAAAGAAAACTGACTTAAAAGAATTTGAATCAATAAGAAAAGTTGGAAAAATTGCAATTCACCTTCTTGAAAATGATGAACTTATTGGAGTTGAAGTTTCAAGTGGCGAAGATGACATTTTAGTTGCTTCTCATTTTGGAAAAGCTATAAGATTTAGCGAAAAAGATGTTCGTAATATGGGACGAGATAGTCAAGGTGTTCGCAGTATGAAACTTGCAAGCGAAGATTATATCGTTGATATGGCTGTCATTAAACCAAATTCTCAAATAATCACAATTTCTGAAAAAGGTTACGGAAAACGCTCTAATGTTGATGAATACAGACTTCAAAGCCGTGGTGGTATGGGCGTTAAAGCAGGTGTATTCAATGAAAAAACCGGTCATTTGGCCGCTTTAAGACAATCAATAGAAGATAATGATATTATGCTTATTGCAGACAATGGAGTAATTATAAGAATCCCTGTTGAACAAATAAGTTCTCTTTCAAGAGTAAGTCAAGGTGTTAAAGTTATGAAACTTAAAGATGATAATATTATTGTTGGAGTTGCCCTTGTTAAAAAAGATGAAGAAAATGATGAAAATCAAGAAAATGAACAAATAACATCAGATAACAACAACACTACCCCAAATAACTTGACAGAAGAACAAGAAAGTGGTATGCTTGACAATCAGATTAATACTATAGATACTGATGCCAATGAAGATAATAATGATTAAATTTTTATAATTTTATCGTTGATATTTTCAAAATATTTAATTTTAACTAAAATCACACTATTCTATGTTTTTATTCTTTTTCATAAATCTTTATTTGTTTAAGAATATATGTGACATAATTCTTTATTAAAATTAAACGCATCATTTTCTACAGAGAGGGAGAAAAAAATTGGAAATTAAAGAAAAAGAATATTTAGCAAAAACTCTTAAAGTTTTAAATAAAAAAATAGAAGAAAATGACCAAAAAACACGTGAAATAACAGAACAACTTGATTCTGGAATCAAACAAATTTCAGAAAATTATTCTGATCTTTCTCGTGGTGGCGATTTATCTGATGCCTATAGTTCTCTTGCTGATGTTGAAAGTCTTGAACATGAAATATTAAGAGAAAATAAAAGACTTCATCTGCAAAAGAATGCCCCTTATTTTGCTCGTATAGATTTTGCTCCAGTAGGCAAAAAAACTGTTCAAAGAGTTTATATAGGCATTGGGAATATAATTGATAACGAAAAATTATATGTTGCTGATTGGCGTGCACCTATCTCATCACTTTATTATGATTACAACTTAGGTGATGCTTCTTTTTTCATTGGTAAAGATGAGTTTAAAGGAAAAATTGAATTAAAACGTCAATATAAAATTGAAAATGGACAACTTCTTTCATATTTTGACACAGATCTAACTATAAATGATGAAATCTTACAAGAAATTCTTTCACATAATGTTTCTGTAAAAATGAAACAAATTGTTTCATCAATTCAAAAAGAACAAAATACAATTGTAAGAAATGATAAAAATGAAAATATGCTCGTTCAAGGTATAGCCGGCTCTGGAAAAACATCTATTGCATTACATAGAGCTGCATACCTTCTTTATAAACATAGATCAACAATAAAAAGCAGTGATATTTTGATAATCTCACCTAATAATATTTTTTCAAGTTATATTTCAGATGTTTTACCTCAACTTGGCGAAGATAACCTTGTTGAAACAACTTTTGCTCAAATTGCTAGAGCGGAATTAAAACGACCAATACAAACTAGAGAAAGTATGCTTGATGAAATTGCAACAAATCCAAATCAAGAATTGTTGAATGAAATATCTTATAAGTCATCTTATGAATACCTTGACGCACTTTTAAGATTTTTAAAAGGACCTTTCCTTGAAACATTTTCTCCAAAAACATTAAGTTATGTGGTAAGTGAAAATCTTGAAGGAGAAAAGGAAACCATTACTTTTAGTGAAGAACAAACAAAAGAATTATTCTTCAAAACATTCAAAGGCTATGATCTTTATGAAAGAATTAATAAAATAGCTTGGCAATATGCTATGGTATTTACAGAACAGCGTCACTATAATAAAGAGCAAAATCAAGGTTTAAAAGATAGATTTAAAAAAATATTATATAAATTCCTTCCTATTCGTGATATTGAAAAGGTATATCAAATTTTTATGGCAAGAGAAAATTTAAAACCTTCAAAGGATACTACAATTAAATATATGGATAAAGGAACTTATCTTACTATTAAACATTATTTATATGGCTTTGACCATGATTTCTCTGCAAAGTATCTTATAGTTGATGAAATGCAAGATTTTACACCAGTTGATATTTATATGTTTAAAAAATTATGGAATTGCCCTTGCATCATTGTTGGAGATGTCAACCAATGTATAGAAAAGAATGTTTCTGATGAGTATTTACAACTTACTGCAGACTTCTTAGGTTGCAGATTACTTGAACTTAAAAAAACATATCGTTCTACAAAAGAAATTGCAAAATTTGCAAATGATATGATTGGTATAACTGATGTTGAATTTGTTAATAGATCTGGTCAACCCCCTATTATATATCAAACAAAAGACCAAATTTCAAAGATTATAAATATCATTGAAGATGAATGTAAAACATACGACCATATTGCAATTATTTGCAAATGCAACAAGGAAGCAAAAACAATTGCAACTAAATTGAAACAAAAAATAAATTGCACTTTAATGAACGAGCCAGAAGACTATAACAATAGAATTTTAATAACAACTTGTGCAACCGCAAAAGGTATAGAATTTGATGCTGTAATAATTCCTAATGCAGATATTATGAACTACAAAAACACAGTTGATAAGAATATTATTTATGTTTCAAGTACAAGAGCTTTACACAAACTATTCTTTGTAAGTGAAGACACCCCTTCAGTATTTTTGAAAAACCTTTCTTTACAAAAAGAATAATTATAAATTTACTACAACAATTTTGTTATAATATGTATAAAATTTTTAATAATAATCAACATTCTTTACCCCAAAATTTAGTTTTTAAAAAGGATAATTTTTAAAACTTTTAAAAAACATTATAATTAGGGGCTAAAAATAGGCCTATAATCAAAAAATAATGTGGAAATGTGGATAACTTCCCTGTATAACTCGCCTAAAGTGCCAATATTCACCAATATGCATAAAAATAAATGCAAATGTATAAATATTTATTTGTGGATATGTGGATAACTATTGGTGGAAAACTTATTGCTTTTTATTTAATTCCCATCATTTTTTATCATTTTATAATGAATTTATAACCTTTGTTTCTATCTAACTTAAATTTTATTATAAAGATATAACTTTATATCGTTTCTTATTAAATTAAAATAACAATTCTAATAAAGACATAACTATACTATTAAATAAAGGAGATATTTTATGACATCATCAAAACTTATTGTTCCACGAAAATTGTCAGGTTTTATGGAACTTCCCCCATATAAACAAATTGTTTTAGATGATATGGTTAATAAAATCAGAAGTGCCTATCAATCTTTAGGCTTTATGCCTTTGGACACACCTGTTCTTGAATTAAGCGAAATATTGCTTGCAAAATCAGGTGGAAGTATTGATAAAGAAGTCTATAATTTCAAAAAAGGCGATACTGACATTTGTATGAGATATGATTTAACTGTTCCCCTTGCTCGTTATGTAGCAATGAATTCTGAACAAATTTCATTTCCATTTAAAAGATATCAAATAGGAAAAGTATATAGAGGTGAAAGAGCACAAAAAGGCAGATTTAGAGAATTTATTCAATGCGATGCTGATATTGTTGGTCTTGATCCCCTTTCTTTAGTTGCTGACGCTGAATGTCTTTTCTTAGTTGATAAAGTATTTTCTAATTTAAATCTCCAAATCATTAATCATATTTCAAATAGAAATATTTTATTTGGAATCTGTGAAGGTCTTGGTTATAAAGAAAATACTGAAAACATTTTAATTATCTTAGACAAACTTTTAAAAATTGGACAAGATAATGCTAAACAAGAACTTATTGCACTTGGTGTATCAGAAGAAAATGCTTTAAAACTTATTGAACTTACCCAAACTTCCGGTAGCTTTGACGAAATTATTAAAAAAATTGAAAACCTTAGTGATAACGAAGTTTTCAAAAAGGGAATTTCTGAGCTAAAAGAAATTTCTTCTTATCTTAAGTCTTTCAATCTTAATACTGATAGATATATTTTAGACATTGGAATTATAAGAGGTCAAAATTATTATACTGGAACTGTCTTTGAAGCAGTTATTCCTTCTCACCCTGAATTTGGAACTGTATGTGGTGGTGGAAGATATGACAATCTTGCTGGATATTATACCGACAAAAAACTTCCTGGTGTTGGTTTGAGTATTGGTCTTACAAGATTGTTTGACCTTTTAGATCAAAGTAATATGCTTCCTGAATTTAAGCTTACAAACCTAACACTTCAAATTATTCCTCTTGGAGAAACTATGGAAGAATGTTTAAAATTGTTATCTTATTTTCAAAATGATATCACTTGTGAAGTTAATTACGACAATCGCTCTTTTAAATCAAAGATGAAAGAAGCCAATAAAAAGCAAATTCCTTTTGTATTAATTGTTGGAGAAGATGAAGTTAAGAGCAAAACATACTCTTTAAAAAATATGACAACTGGCGAACAATTTAAATTATCAAAAGAAGATTGTTTAGAAAAAATTAAAGAAGATTTAAAATAAATAATTATAATTTTAAAACACAAAATTTATAGAGGTCTAAATGGGCAATATTGTTTATGGAAATATAATTTCTGACGAAATAAAAGAAAATATAAAAAATTTTATAGAAATGTCAGTTAAAAATGGTAATAGACAGCCTCACCTTGTTGTTATTATGGTTGGAGATAATCAAGCTAGCAAGGTCTATGTAAGTGGGAAAAATAAAGATTGTATGCAAGTTGGTATTAAAAATACAACTTTATATTATGACGACATTTCTGAAGAAGATCTGATTTCTAAAATTAAAGAATTAAATGAAGACAAAACAGTTGATGGAATTTTAATTCAATTACCACTCCCTTCACATATAAATAAAGATCATATTTTCAATATATTGAATCCACAAAAAGATGTTGATGGATTTACTCCACTAAATGTTGGAAAACTATATTTAGGACAAGATACATTTGTTCCATGCACTCCAAAAGGCATAATAAAAATATTGGAATACATCGGTTATTATGACTTAAGTGGTAAAAAAGCTGTTGTTATAGGACGAAGTAATATTGTTGGAAAACCTATTGCACAACTTCTTTTAAATAAAAATGCAACAGTAACCATTTGTCATTCTAAAACACAAAATATTATTGAACAAGTTAGACAGGCAGATATTGTTGTGTCAGCAATGGGAAATGCAAAACTTATAAAAAAAGATTGGTTAAAAGAAAATTCCATTGTAATTGATGTTGGAATTAATCGTGATGAAAACAATAAACTTTGTGGTGATGTTGACCTAGAAGATGTAATTGACAAAGTAAAATACATCACACCCGTCCCTAAAGGCGTTGGGCTTTTAACAAGAGCAATGCTTCTTGAAAATACAATCATTGCTTACAAAAATTCAATAAACAATAATTAAAACTATTAAAATTATATTTAATAGTTTTTTTATTATTTTTATCTTAAAATGCTATTATTAAAAATGCTATTTTAAATAAAAATATAAAAATTATTTTGATTTTATAAATAAAAAGATATACTAAATATATGAATAATAAAATAAAAGAAAAATTAAAACTTTTAACTACAAAACCTGGTGTTTATGTCATGCGAGATAAGGATGGCAATGTCATTTATGTCGGAAAAGCAAAAAATCTAAAAAACAGAGTAAGTCAATATTTTAGAAATTCTCCAAAACCTAGCAAGGTTCAAGCAATGATTGATAATGTTGATATATTTGACTACTTTATAACAATGTCTGAAATGGATGCCTTAGCACTTGAAAGTAATCTTATAAAAAAATATCAGCCTTTTTATAATATATTGCTTAAAGATGGAAAACAATTTCCCTATATAAAAATAGATATGAAAGAGCCTTTTCCTAAAATAGAAATTGTAAGAAAGGTTAAAAAGGATGGTTGCAAATATTTTGGTCCTTATTTTGCTGGTATTGATGTCAGAGAAATTGTAAAAACAATTAATGCTGCTTTTAAAATTAGAACCTGCAATTTGAAAATAACAGAAACCTCTATTGCAAAAAGAGAATGCCTTAATTATTCATTAGGATTATGTTCAGCACCATGCACAAAAAAAATAACTAAAGAAGATTATAAAAAAGAAATTGATAAGGTTATAAATTTTTTAAATGGTAATGATGAAGAAATTGAAGAAATTTTAACAAAAAAAATGCAAATTGCTGCAAATAATGAAAATTTTGAAAATGCAATATTATTAAGAGATAGATTAAAAATGATTGCAAAACTTAAGCAAAGAGTTGTTGCAAATTTGCCTAAAGACGTAAGTAAAGATATTTTTGCTTATTATACCAACGGACTTAGTGGTGTTATCACTTATATGGTCGTAAGAGGAGGAAAAATCTTAGGAATAATCTCCTACCCTTGTCTTGACGCTGAACTAGAAGAAGGTCAAACATTATTTAATTTTGTTATTCAATATTATCAAAATTTGATGATTCCTAATGAAATCATATTATCACATGATATTGAAGATAAAGAACTTATGTATGAATTTTTTAATAAAAAAGTTAACATTATAACAAATCCACATGGAATCAATAAGTCTCTTTTAGATATGGCTAAAGAAAATGCAAAAGAATACCTAGAAAAATATATTGAAAAAGAAAAAATTAAATATAATAATTCTATTGGTGCAATAAAGACATTGCAAGAAAAACTTAATCTTAAAGAATTGCCTGTAAGAATGGAATGTTATGATATTTCAAATATAAATGGAACAAATAAAGTTTGTTCTATGGTTGTATTCAAAAATGGTGAAGCAAGCAAAAAGGACTATAGAAAATTTAAAATTAAAACAGTTAAAGGCTCTAACGATTTTGCTTCACTAGAAGAAGCTTTATCTAGAAGACTTAAAAGATATGTTGAACAAAATGGGGATAGTTTTAAAGAAAAACCTAATCTTCTTGTTATAGATGGCGGAAAAGGTCAATTATCCTCTTGTTATTCAATATTAGAGCAATTTGGTCTAACAGATCAAATTGAAATTATTGGACTTGCAAAAAGACTAGAAGAGGTCTTTGTTGTCAATTCATCTTCACCTATAATTTTAAAACCTGCAAGTGTAGAACTTAGACTCCTTCAACGCATCAGAGATGAGGCTCACAGATTTGCAATCACTTATCATAGATATATCAGGACAAAAAAACAAACAAAGTCAATCTTAGATGATATACCTGGTATAGGCCCTAAAAAAAGAGATGCTCTTTTAAAAGTCTTTGGCACAAGTGCTGAAATAGCAAAAACAAATATAGATTTACTTGAAACAGTCCCAGGAATTAATCCTGCTCTAGCTAGTACAATTTTCAATTATTTTAAAGATCACCCTATTTCAAACCAACCAGAAGAATAAAAATAGCAATTAAAATAAAAAAGGAAGTTTTTAGCTTCCTTTTTTATTAAGTTATAACAACTAATTTATATTTTTATTACTCCAATTTGATATATCACTACTTGATATAGCATAAACTTTTGCGTTCCATGAGATATCTGATGGAAGAAGTCTATTGTTTACTCTGCCCCAACCTGAAAAGTCTTGTGTTCCTACACTACTTCTTGCTCCATTATTCTCAATTAGATTTGTTTTTAATGTAGCCGTTCCTGTATATAAACCACTTGTGCTTGTTCCGCCACTTGTCGTTATATATACCAAGTTAAAGTTTAATTTCGTTCCACTTGTTGCTACTCCTGCAAGGGCTCCATAACTTCCACTTGCATATATCTTACCATTCTCTATTATGTTTGAACTTATTTCTGTTGTTCCCGATGTGTTTGCTGATATAAGTCCAACATTACTACTTCCATACACCGTTGCATTTGTAAGCCATATTCTCTTTATTGTTGCATTGCCTGATGTATATCCAAATAATCCTATGTTTGACTGTATCCTTGCTCCGTTTGCGTTTGTTATATTTGGTATATTTAAATTGGTTATTTCATTACCTTGTCCATCATATACTCCACCAAATTTAGCAGTATCTATTCCTACTGGATACCAATAACGAGAGCCTATATCTATTTTCTTTGTTTGTTTAAAATAGTTTGCTCGGCTATTATTATTATGATGATATATTAACCATGCTAATTTTTCTG
>CALWRN010000008.1 GCA_944383975.1 uncultured Clostridia bacterium
AATACATAATGACAATTTTGAAAAATTGAAAGATGTTCTTGCTCACGGCGCTACACAACAAGGTATCGGAGATGATGATTTAAAAAATATTAAACTATTAGTCCCTTCACGAGATCTTTTACAGGAATATCATAACAAAACTGCTCCTATATTTTCTTTAATTTCAAAGAATATAAACGAAAACAATAGTTTGATTAGACTCAGAGATTATTTATTGCCACTTCTAATGAATGGACAGGTGGTTGTAGAAGATTAAGCCACTAAATTATTATTTATCTTACTATAAATGCTTATAATTTGAATTTTGGTATATTTTTTGTTTAAAATAACAAAAAAGACCAAACTTTGAATTGTTGTTTAGTCTTTTAATAAGTTCCTTCTAAATCTTTGGCTTTGAATAAATCATCATCAAAGAAATCATAAAGAGATATATTTAATGCTTGGCATAAATCAAGTATTGTTCTTGTGCCAGGATTTTTACTTTTCCCATAGAATATGCTTTTTAGTGAACCAGGTTGCATACCAGCTAATGTTGCTAGTTTGTTTGGAGTTATCCCTCGTTCATCACAAAGAGCATATATTCTTTTTGTAATCGCTTCTTCTAATTTCATAATCTTAGTTTTTTATAGTTGTTTTTTTATGAGCATTTTATTCAAAATCACAAATGAAAATTGAATAATTGAATATTTTAATAAGTGCAATAATAGTGCTTGGTTTGATTTAAAAATATATCATATAGATTTAATAGTCCCAAACCAATCTTTATTAAAAAACAAAACGAACATTGAGTGGGAGAATTGTTCTCCTTCGAGGTTCGTTTTATTCTTGTCTGGTGCTGGTGGTGGGAGTCGAACCCACACGGTGTTGCCACCTCAGGATTTTAAGTCCTGTGCGTCTGCCATTCCGCCACACCAGCATTACTAAAGATATGATTTTTTAAATTATATCTTTATTTCTCCAACTTTTTATGGAGGTACCACCCGGATTTGAACCGGGGAATAAAGGTTTTGCAGACCTTTGCCTTACCGCTTGGCGATGGTACCATTTTTGGAGCGGAAGACGGGATTCGAACCCGCGACATTTGCCTTGGCAAGGCAACGCTCTACCACTGAGCCACTCCCGCAAATATCGCCTTATCTTAATTACTATTATTTATATGCAATAAGTAAGGTTTGCTTTAATACTATAACAAAAAAAAGATAAAAAATCAACTATTTTTTAAAAATTTCTATAAATATATTGATTTTATTATGATCTTAGTTAGACAAAAGATTTTAATGTTTGTATAACATATTTTTTGTAGAGTAATCACAATGTAATATTTTTAGTATTTATTAAATATATGCTATATATTTAATTTGAATTATGTTTGACAATTATTAATAAAGGTGTTATCATAAAATTAATTAAGGAGAGAAATATGGATACAATGTTTTGGGTGTGGCTTGCAGTGATAGCCGTAGCGTTGTTAATAGAAATTGTAACTTTAGATTTAGTATCTATTTGGTTTTCATTTGGTGCTCTAATTCCTTTTATTTTAGCAGCAGTTGGGGGAATTGCTATTGAAATTCAAATTGCTATATTTGTAGTTGTTTCTGCACTTTTAATCATATTTATAAGAAAATATGCACAAAAGTTATTGTTTAAAAATATGGATGCTAAAACAAATGTTGATTCATTGATTGGCAAAAAATTCAAAATGCTAGAAACGACAGACTTTGAAAAAAATGGTAGCTTAAAAATAAATGATGTTATTTGGACTGCAGTAGGTGAAAATAGCGAACAAATAAAACAGGGAGCAATAGTTGAAGTAGTAAAAGTTGATGGAAATAAATTGATAGTAAAAGAGGTTAAAGAAGACAACAAGTTGACTACTTCAAATGAAGAAAAAAAAGTTGCTTCAAAAGAAGAAGCAAAACAAGAAGATTATACTGATACAAATATAAATAATGATGATAATGCTTCCGATGTTGAAAAAAAAAATAATGAAATTAAAGAAGAACGTTCTTTAGAAGTAAAAGATGAAAATAAAGATGAGGAGGATTAATTATGAGTGCATGGGCAATTGTATTAATTGTTTTAGGTGTTTTAATTTTAATCAGTCTGTGCTTTTCAATAAGAATTGTTAGACAAGCAACTTCTGTTGTTGTAGAAAGATTAGGTAAATATAGAAAAACATTAGAAACTGGTATTCATGTAATCCTCCCATTTTTTGATAGAACAAGTAAGCCAATTTCACTAAAAGAAATTGTTGCAGATTTTCAACCACAACCAGTTATTACAAAAGATAATGTAACAATGCAAATTGATACTGTTGTATATTTTCAAATCACTGATGCAAAATTATTTTCTTATGGTGTAGATTCGCCAATAAAAGCGATAGAAAATTTAACTGCGACGACATTAAGAAATATTGTTGGAGAACTTGAACTTGATGAAACATTAACATCAAGAGATACTGTTAACACAAAAATGAGAGTAATACTTGATGAAGCGACTGATCCATGGGGAATAAAGATTAATAGAGTAGAATTAAAAAATATTCTTCCACCTAAAGATATTAGAGACGCTATGGAAAAACAGATGAGAGCAGAAAGAGAACGTCGTGAACAAATTTTAAAAGCAGAAGGTGAGAAAAAATCAAGTATTTTAGTTGCGGAAGGAGAAAAACAGGCTCAAATTTTGCGTGCTGAAGCAGAAAAAGAATCTAAAATTTTACAAGCTGAAGCAACTAAAGCTGCACTTATTGCTGTTGCAGAGGGAGAAAGCAAGGCTATTGATTTAATAAATTCAGCAAAACCAGATGCCGCATATATAACATTACAGGGATTTGAGGCTTTAAAGGCGTTAGCAGATGGACAATCAACCAAAATTATTGTTCCAAGTGATATTCAGAATGTAGCAGGGTTGTTCACAAGTATTAGTGAAGTTATAAAAAATGACACAGAAAAGAATTCCAAAGAAAAAGTACTCGCAAAGGTAACCGAAACAAAAGTCGCAAATAGTAAAAATGAGAATTGAAGGAGAATTTTATGAAAAAATTTGCATCAAGTATTTTTAACATAGTTTCTATTGCAGGTGCTGTTTTAATGTATATATTTTTATCTCAACCATATTTTACATGGGAAATTTCAGGTGGATTTATAGAAGGTAAACTTGATTTATCATCTGGTTATGAGCTTATTCAAAATTTTATTGACAGCAATGATTCAAAATCAGTTATGGTTGCAGTAAGTTTAATCATATTAACAATTTTTGCAGCAATTATAATTCTTTGCTCTTTAGTAAATTTGCTTAGTAACATGAATGTTATAAAAAATAAAAAAATTTGCAAATATAGTAACTATGTAAATATTGCTAGTGCTGTTTTAATGTTTATTTTTGTAGCAATTGGCTTCTTCATTATGGTTGACATGGTAAATACAGATATTGATACAGGAATGAAAGTTGCATGGGCTGCAATATTGAATCTTATCGTAGCTTTCGCAATGGTGGTAACAACAATTTTGGCATACAAGTTTGCAGATAATAAAAAGAAAAAAAGATAAGATAAATTAGGTTAAAATAGCACAAACTATTTTAATCTAATTTTTTTAATCAAAAAATGAATTTTATTAAATAATAAACTATATTTTTATGAAAGAGAAAAATGATGGCGAAAAAACACTATTTAATAATTATTGCTTTGTTTATAATATAATTATTATTTGGTATTAATGTTTGTTATCAACAATCTAAAAATAATGAGATTCAGTTGAAACTAATGTTTATCAGATTGGGATAAAGTGAACAATAGACTTCTTCCACCAGTATCTCATGGAACGCAAAAGTTTATTCTATATCAAGCAGTGATATAAATAATTGAAAAGGGAATAATTTGATTTAAGATAATTTGCTAATATAAATCTTTCAATAAAATGGAAGGTAACACAATACCTTTCTTTTTGTTTTAAAAGGTAAGTTTTTTTACTTGATTTTTATAGTATAAATAATATATAATTAAATGTAATTTAAGGAGTTTGCAATGGATAAAAATTATACACCTGAGTTGTTTGAAAAAGAAATATATAAAACATGGCTTGATCAAAATTATTTTACTTCTCAACCAGATTCAAGAGAGCATTATAGCATAGTGATGCCACCATTAAATGTTACAGGAAAGGCACATATTGGACACGCTCTTGACAATACTATTCAAGATATTTTAATTAGAACCAAAAGAATGCAAGGACTTAATACTTTGTGGATTCCTGGAACAGATCATGCAGCAATTGCAACTGAACAAGTTTTAGTTAAAGACTTGAAAAGAAATGGATTAAGTAAAGAATTGGTAGGAAGAGAAGAATTCTTAAAAAGGGGATGGGATTGGTATAAAAAATATACCCATGTTATTTGTGATCAATTAAAAATGTTGGGTGTTTCTTGTGATTGGTCAAGGCTAGCCTTTACTATGGATGATAATTTAAATCATGCTGTTAGACATGTTTTTTGTCAATATTATAATGAAGGATTGATTTATAAGGGGAAAAGGGTAGTAAATTATTGTCCTAGTTGCAAAACAACAATATCAGATAATGAAAATGTTCATATAGATCAAAATACTTTTTTGTGGTATATAAGATATCCTTTTGCTGATGGAAGTGGAGAAGTTGTTGTTGCAACAACAAGACCAGAAACTATCTTTGGCGATACTGCTGTTGCTGTAAATCCAAATGATGAAAGATTTAAGGATAAGATTGGCAAGGACTTGATTTTACCTTTGGTAAATAAAAAAATCAAACTTATTGGTGATGATTACTGCGAAATGGGATTTGGAACTGGAGCTGTAAAAATAACGCCTGCACATGATCCAAATGACTATGAGGTAGGACTTAGACATAATCTAGAAGTTGTTAATTGTATTGACGATAACGGGCTTTTAACTGGTGTTGCAGGAGAATTTAAGGGGCTAGATAGAATAGAGGCAAGACCTGCGATTGAAAAGGCTTTAATTGAGGGTGGATACCTTGTAAAAAAAGAAAAATATAAAAATCAAGTTGGGACTTGTGAACGCTGTGGAAGCTTTACAGAACCAAGAATATCTACTCAATGGTTTGTTAGAATGAAAGAATTAGCAAAACCTGCTATAGAAGTTGTTAAATCAGGTAAATTAAAGTTTCATCCAAAGAGATATGAAAAAACATATTTGAATTGGCTTGAAAATATCCAAGATTGGTGTATATCAAGACAAATTTGGCTTGGACACAGGATTCCAGTGTTTACTTGCTCAAATGGACATACATTTGCAAGTGAAGAAGATCCAACAAAATGTCCAACTTGTGGAGATAAACATCTTACACAAGATAATGATGTTTTAGATACTTGGTTTTCTTCTGCGTTATGGCCATTTTCTACTTTAGGTTATCCAAAACAAACTTCAGACTTAAAGTATTATTATCCAACATCAACACTAGTTACAGGTTACGATATAATAACTTTCTGGGTATCAAAAATGGTCTTCTCTGGACTAAAATTTATGGGAGATGTTCCTTTTAAAGATGTTGTTATTCATGGGTTAGTGCGTGATATAAAAGGAATTAAAATGTCAAAGCACTTAGGAAATGGAGTTGATCCAATTGACATGATAGAAAAGTATGGGGCAGATGCATTAAGGCTTAGTCTTATAAATGGTATGAGTATGGGGACTGATATCAAATATGGAGAAGAGAAAGCGAAAGATGCAAAAATCTTTATCAATAAACTTTATAATGCAAGTAAGTTTATTTTACAAAATATAAAAGATATTAAGTTTGTTCCATTAAATCAATTAAAACTTCAGGAAAAAGATAAATGGATTTTAAATCAACTTGATTTACTTATTAAATCTGTTACAAAAAATATTGACAAATTCTCTTTAGGTGTTGCAACAAGTAATCTTATTGAATTTACTGTTTCAAAATTCTGTGATTGGTATATTGAATTAAGTAAGGTGGATTTATATGGAAGTGATTTAGACAAAAAGATAAAAACACAAAATGTATTATATTTTGTATTTGACAATTTACTTAGACTGTTTCATCCATTTATTCCATTTGTTACAGAATATATTTATCAAGAGATGCCAAATCATAAAAAGACAATAATGCTTACAGAATTCCCTAAAAAAATAAATGTAAAGGGATTAAAAAATAAATTTGAAGAAATTATTGAAATAATAAAATCTATAAGAAATACAAGGGTAGGGCTTAATGTTCCTGACAATAAAAGAACATCTTTATATATTCTAGTAGATGGTGATAAAGATTTAATATGCGAAAATTTAAGTGAAATTGCAAAGCTTGCCTATGGAACTAATTGTCAGATAATTAATAAAGAGCCAGAGGAAAGATGTGCAAAAATTATAAGCAATAATGTCAAAGTCTATATACCTATGGGAGAATTGGTAGATTCAGAGAAAGAAAAAGAAAGAATTAAAAAGGATATTGATAGCGTCAAATTTGAAATTGCTAGGTCAGAAAAGATGCTTGCAAACGCCGGATTTGTTGCTAAAGCTCCAAAAGAACTTGTAGAAAAAGAAAAAGAAAAATTGAACTCTAATAAACAAATGTTAGAACGTTTGGAAAAAGAGTTTGCTAATCTCTAAACCATATATTAGATCTATTATAATAGACATAATACTATATATGGTATAAATATGTAAAAATTCCATTTAAGCTAACGATTAAATGGAATTTTCAAAATCATGGTTATTATTGAATTTTTAAATTAAAATTTGTTAATGATTTGTTAATAAATTAAATATAAATGACTTATATAAATAACTTATAAAATTTATATAACAAATAAAATTTATATAACAAAAAAAGAGAGAATTGTGTCTCTCTTTTTTTATTGAATTATTCATGTCTTAAAGATTCTACAGGATCTAGTTTTGCTGCTTTTGATGATGGATACAATCCTGCTAATACACTTATTAAAACACTTATAACAAGTGCCCCGACAAAGTAATACCAAAGCATACTTATAGGCGCGAATCCAATTAATGATTTTAAAACTAAAGCTAAAAGTCCTCCGATAATTAAAGAGAAAATTATTCCAGTTAAACCACTTAAAACACCAACGAGTAAACTTTCTGTGCTAAAAATTAGTCTTATATCTTTTTTTCTAGCACCAATACTTTTTAAGACACCGATTTCTCTAGTTCTTTCTGAAACACTCATATATAATACAACTGTAATCATTATCAATGCTACTATTAATGAAATTCCAGAAATTATAGCAAGTGCAATTGAAAAGGTTGACATCATTTCGCTAAACATAGATGAAAGTTGTTCTTCTATAGAACCAGATAAATCTTTTCTATTATTTGAAATATAATTATTCAAAAAATCAGTTGTCTCTTCGCTATCAGTATGAATGAATAATAACGATGGTTTTAATCCAGTAGGAGAGATTGATGCATTTGATTGTGCCTCTTTAACACAATCATTTAAGTAATCATAATCAACATACATAACCATCATACTTGCAAACGCAGAAACATCTACAATTGCAGAAATTGAAACATCTTTTTTTATTGAAAGGGTTGTGTCTGAAAGTTTAAAATCAATGTTTAATGTAACTTTCTTTCCAATGACCTCTTCTGGATCTTCAACATCAATAAGTTTTAGTACGGCACTAGAAAGCATTATTTCATTTTCTCCACTTATATGTCCTGTTTTTGTGATTAAATTATTTTCGTCATAATAAGGTGGGGTAGTGTATGTATACATAATACTTTCAGTTTTTATATCGTCTAGATTTCCACTTTTAGGGTCGTATGATATATTACCAGACATCATAGTCATCATGCTAAATCCATAAGTGATATTAATATCATCTCCATCGGATATGATTCTAAAATCATTATTTTGTTGTTCTAGTTGACTATTTAAATCATTAGTTATTTCACTTATTTCGCTTTCTTCAAACATTTTTGGTAAAAACATTGATGCAGCATTATCTTCTATTGGATTTCCATCTCTATCTTTACCACTTTTAGAAATAGTTACGTAATTAGGATTTGAATAATCTTCTGCCAAAGCTGAAATATAGCCTGTTAAACCTGACCCAAATGATAACATAATTATCATAGCAATAAGTGAAATTGAAACACCAAAAGCCATAAGAAAATTTTTTGTTTTACTTGCCCACATATTGTGGATGGATAATTTTAAGGCTGAAAAGAAAGATAAATGTCCTTCTTTTTTATTTTTTGTATTTTCTTTTGCAGTTTCTATCAAATGTTTTTCCGTGTTTTTAATATAGTTTTCTCTTTTTTCATCACGGACAATTTTTCCATCAGATATTTCAACTACGCGCGAAGAAATTTGTGCGACCTTATCTGAATGGGTTACCATAATAACAAGTTTTCCGTCATCTGCAATTTCTTTTAAAATGTTTAAAATTTGACTGGTTGTTGAACTATCTAAAGCCCCAGTTGGCTCATCAGCGAGTATTATATCAGGATCATTAATTAATGCTCTTGCAATAGCAACTCTTTGTTTTTGACCACCCGATAGTTGGGTAGGTTTTTTCTTTATATGTTCTTTAAGTCCTAATTTTGTAAGAAGGTTTGTTGCTTTTTCATTCTTTTCACTTTCTTTTATGTTTGAAAGTGTTAAAGGAATTGTTACATTATCAAGGACAGAAAGGTGAGGGATTAAATTGAATGATTGAAAAACAAAACCGATTTTCTTTTTTCTATAATCATCAAGTTGTTTATCTTTAAAATTTTTTAAATCCTTGCCGCCGATATTAATTATTCCTTGATAATCTGAATCAAGCCCACCAATAAGGTTCATTAATGTGCTTTTTCCACTTCCGCTTTCTCCGATAATGGAAACAAGTTCTCCTTTATCAAAGGAAATGTTTATATCGGTTAGGGCAGTATATTTTTCTTTGTTTGCAAGTTTATAATCTTTATAAACATGCTTAAGTTCAAGTTCTTTCATGTATTCTCCTTAAAAATCTTCTCCACTTTCAAATTGACTTGTATATAGGTCTTTATAAACGCCACCTTTTTCAATCAATTCATCATGTGATCCAACTTCTACGATATTTCCATCTTTCATTACGATAATTTTATCAGCATTTTTAATTGTTGATAATCTATGAGCAATAACAAAACTTGTTCTTCCTTTTGTAAGTCTATCCATTGCTGTTTGAATAAGAATTTCTGTTCTTGTATCAACCGAACTTGTTGCTTCATCAAGTATAAGCATAGGTGCATTTTGAACCATAGCACGAGCAATAGTTAAAAGTTGTTTTTGACCTGCAGATATATTGGTGTCTTCGGATAAAACCATATCATAACCTTTTGGCTCAGTTCTTATAAAATGGTCAACGTTTGCCATTTTGCAAGCTTCAATAATTTCTTCATCGGTTGCATCAGGTTTTCCGAACCTTAAATTTTCTTTAATTGTTCCTTCAAAAAGCCATGTATCCTGTAAAACCATTCCAAAAAGAGATCTCACATAACTTCTATTCATGTCTTTAGTAGGAATTCCATCAATTAATATTTCACCGCTATCAATTTCGTAGAAACGCATTAAAAGATTTACCATTGTTGTTTTACCAGCACCTGTTTGACCAACGATTGCTATTTTTTGTCCTGGCATAGCAGTGAAATTAAAATCATGAATAATTTGTTTATCCTTAGAATATCCAAAACATACATGTTTAAATTCAACTTTACCTTTGACATTTGGAATAGTAAGTGTTTTTTCACTTTCATCAGGTTGTTCTTCTTCGTTTAAAAATTCAAATACTCTTTCAGCAGCCGCAACTGTTGATTGAAGAGTCCCTGATATTGAGCCTATTTGTGCTACTGGTTGGTTAAAGAGCTTACTGTAAGTCATGAATGTAATAATAGTTGCAAGGAAAGTCATGTTATTTGTAGATATGGCTATATAAGCACCAACAAGGCAAATTAAAGCATAAATTATGTTACTTGCAAAATTTACAATAGGGTGCATTAAACCTGAGAAAAATTGAGCATTTTTTGAAGAAGATTTTAATACATTATTAATTTTATCAAAATCTTGTTGTGCATCAGCTTCACCATTAAAAGCTTTAACAACATTATGGGCAGAGAAGTTTTCTTCTACATAACCATTTACATCTCCCAAATATTTTTGCTGTCTAATAAAATATTTTTGGTTATACTTAACAACCAAGAAGACAACAATTAAAGCCAGGGGAATTTGCATTAAAGATACAAATGTAAGTTGCCAACTAATTGTAAACATTACAATTGGAATTCCAATAATTGTTACGGTTGATGTTACAAGAGAAGAAAGAGTTCTTTCCAAAGTATTTCCAACTGTATCTACATCATTTGTAACTCTAGATAGAACATCTCCATAACTATGTTTGTCAAAATACTTTAAAGGAAGTTTGTTTATTTTGAGAGAAATTTCAGTTCTCAATTTTTTTGATATGCCAACAGAAACTCTGCTCATTAAATAACCTTGTAAATATCCTAAAACTGCAGCGACAAGATACATAGAAAGAATAATTAAACCATATTTTGTCACTTCACTTACTTGATAGCCATTTTGATCAAACAGCATTGTCATTAACTTGTTTAAAAATTTTGGACCAAGAACGTTTAAAACGGCTGCAGCGATTGCAAAGATTATAGAAATTATTACAGAATATTTATAAACCCACAATCTTTTTAAAAGCATTTTCAAGGAGCCTTTAAAATCTTTTGCTCTGTTAGGATGATTTGAATGAACTTTTTTAACTTGTTTTTCTTTTTTATTCATTTTCTTCAAGTTCCTCCTTTGATAATTGAGATAGGGCAATTTCTCTGTAAACATCGCAATTTTTCAAGAGGTCCTTGTGTTTACCTTTGCCTACCATTTTACCTTCATTTAGAACGATTATTGTGTCAGCATTCATAATTGTTCCTATTCTTTGTGCAACAATAACCTTTGTTGTATTTTTATATGCTTCGTTTAATTTTTCACGTACGATTTTATCAGTTTTATAGTCAAGAGCAGAAAAACTGTCATCAAAGATTAAAATATCAGGATTTTTTACCAAGGCTCTAGCAATTGATAAACGCTGTTTTTGACCTCCAGAAACATTTTTTCCACCTTGAGAGATGTGATAATTAAG
>CALWRN010000009.1 GCA_944383975.1 uncultured Clostridia bacterium
AAAAAAATAATAAAAATTCTTAAAAAATCCACTAGATTTCTAGTGGATTTTTTTATTCAATAAACATTGAGATGATGTCTTTGAGGGTTATTACAACATGTTTTAGTGATTTATCATCTTCTATAAGTCTTTGATTAAAGCATATTTGCAATTTAAAACATTTCCCTTTGACTTGATTGATTGTTCTTGTTTTTTTCTTAGAATCAAAGATTGAATTGATTGAGAAAAGTTCAAGATGATTGCGATTTAAGATGTTGATGATTTGATATAGGGTGTCATGGTCATACTTTTTAGGTAAAAACATTGTTACATCTTGGACTCTATCTTTATTTAAAATATGAATTTCTAAGAATAATTTTGTTTTATTTGGTTTTATAACTTTTCTTAATAAAACCTTTTTATATTCATTTTTAGGAGTATTGAAATAATCTATATTGTTGTCTTTACTCTTATAAATAACTGAGAAACCAAATTCTTTATATAAAAGTTTGCAAATGCTTCCAGACATGCTTTCCGAGGTTTTAACTTTTTGGTTAAAGTATCCAGCTTTGGCATGAGGTGCAGATAAAACAATTTGAGGATCGTCAGCCACATATTCAAAATCATTTAAGCTTTGATAATTATAGAATCTTTCATCGATTTCTCTAAGTTTTTCGATGCTTAATTTTCTGCTTCTAACAACATTTCTTTTTCTTAAAGATTGACAGAAGGCATGAATAGCTTTGATAACCTTTAAAATATTTTTATTGCTTTTAGATAAAAAGCCGTAATTTATTTCAATTTGAATGGCTTTTGTTTTAACATTTTGAACTACAGAATTTGCTATTGTGTTTCCACAAGCAAAGAAAGGATGGTCAGTAACAATGTTTGTTATATGAAACTTTTTAAGATTGAAAATAAGCTCATTAAGGATTTCGGTATCGTCACGAAGAGTTGCACCATAATTTGTTCCTAAATTTATTTGACAATCTCTTTTTTTAGACAAACCATGCAAATCTAACACGATAAGAGGCTTAAATTCTTTACATTTTTCATATAAAAAATCTTTATATGGAGAATTCTCGTCATAATTTGCATCATCATTGCAATTTTTGGATTTGTAGAGAATGGTATATCCATAATATTTATTTAACAACTTTGCGATAATTCCAGAATAAGGTTCTGGATTTTTAGTTTTGCCTTCTCTTGTTTGCGCTACAGCATGTGGAGCACTTATGATTACATCGGTGAAACTCCCTTTTTCAAATTCAAAGGAGTTATTTGTACCTGCTAAGATTTGGTTATAAAGAGATTTGATTTCTTTTTTAGATATTGTGTTTAACATCAATTTCAAGTCCTTTTAAATAAATTATATTTTCATAGTCATTATAACAAAAAATATTAAAAAATAAAAATATTAATTAATTAATTTTAAATTAATATTGAAAATATTAAAGAAATGTTATAAAATATAACTTAAACAAAGGAGAAATATGAAAGAGGGTACTAAAAACTTAGGATTCAAAGATTATTTTTTGTCAAAGAGGGTGGATTTTAGCAAAATTGAAGCTCAACGAAAAAAGATTGAGGATTACAAAAATGGCGAATATGCTGATTTTATCAATCAGTTTTTAAAAGTTTTCAACAGCCTTATAAACTTAGATTATGTTGAAAAAAGTGATAAACTAGAAAATGTTGATTATGGAGATTTCAGCAAAGAATTAAGAGATATAAAATATGCTTTAATTACAAACAGCGGTATTTTAGCTTTTGAGCTTACAAAAGATATAAAAGCAAGGGGAAATAAACAAGAAACATTTGCTTTTAAAAACAATATAGAATTCCGTAATGCAATGCGAGAAATTTTAAAAAATCATAGAAAGGGAATTAAAATTATTTCTTATGATGAACTAGAAAAGTTCTATCAAAAGAAAGGATTGCTTGGCAAATTGAATGCCTATCAGTTGCCATCTAAATTTTATGACAATGATACAAACCTGGTTTTTATCAATCCGATGACAAATGAATTTAAAGTTTTACCAAACAAAAATCACATGTTGGCACTTGAAATAATAACAAGTCTTGCAAAAGAGTCTAAAAATAATAGCGATGTGGAACTCACACCAAAATTGCTTGAGCGAATAAATGGTGTAATGTTTAAAGGCACTGAAATGGAAGGACAAACTGGGATAGGCAAGTTTAGAGAAACAAATGTAACAGTTGGGTATCCACCATATTGGGAAACAATTGTTTTTAGAGAGGTTGCGAAGAGGGATGATTTAGGCAACATCAAAGGTTATAATAATTCACAGTTGATAAAAGAGATAAAAGAACTGCTTGATTTTTGCAACAAAGACAAAAATTTATCGCCTGTAGAAAGAGCTGCAATTATAAATCTTGAAATTTCAAGAATGCAGCCATTTAGAGATGGGAATAAAAGACTTGCAAGACTTTTAACTAATTATGAATTATTAAAGCACGGCTATCCTACAATAGCATTTAGGTCCAATGGAAAGGAAGAATATGATCAGCGGTTGAAAAGGTGTATCAATTCAAAGGATGCAAGAGAATTTGTCGAATATTTAAATGATATGATATACCAACAACAAAATATATATCTAAAAGAATTTGATATAATGAAATATTATCTTGAAGAAGAAAATGAAAACACACTTATTCATAATCAAGATGATAAATATGAGGAAGAAAAACAATAACATAGAGAAACAAGAAAATTTATAAAATATTGAAATTTCTTTTTAAAAAACGATAAAAAGTGATATGATTTAACTAGTTAGCCTTCTAAGTTTTGCTATAAAATCAATAAAAGAGGTGAAAAATGCAAATAGAAAGTGTACTAGGCAAATATTTAGACGCCAATGTCTATATAGTTAAAAAAAATAATCAATGCTTAATAATTGATAGTGGTGCAGATATTGAAAAAGTTAAAGATGCAATAGGGGGACTTAAAGTTCAAGGCATCCTTTTGACTCATGGGCATTACGACCATTCAGCTTATTGCAATCAATATGCTGAAGAATTTAAAGCACCAATTTATGCAAGCGAACATGTAATAGAAACAATCAGCGATCCTGTTGCTTTGTACAGCGAAGATGGTTCAATAATAGAGGATACCAAGCATTTTGTTTTACTTAAAGGAGATGAAAAATTTAAGGTTGGGGATTTTGAAGTTTCTTCATATTATTGTCCTGGGCATAGCATATGTTGCCAATGTTATATTATAGACGGAGTAATGTTTGCAGGCGATGTATTGTTTGAAAAAGGAATAGGAAGAACAGATTTAAAAAATTCAAATAAAGCACAAATGCTTGAAAGTTTAAAAAAGATAGAGAAACTCGAGTTTAAAAATGTTTACAGCGGACATGGTAACTCAAGCACTTATGAAAATCAAATGAAGAATTTGGCTGTATTTAAAAGATTTCTTTCAAGATAAATTGAAAAAATATAAAAAATCTTAGTAAAATTACTAAGATTTTTTTTGTTTTCGCTTTGTTTTTTTTAGTTTTTTTATGATTAATTAAAAAATGTTATTTACTAAACAATCATATTAATTGCGCGTTTCTGTTATCCTAAGGTGGCATGATAATTAGGATAATAAAAACATTGTTTTTAACATTTTTTCAATCGTATATCTTCGCCTTTAATGAATACACAAACAGATGTCGATTTGTCAATTATGCGACTAGAAATTCGCTCATCATAATAATCTTTGATTTCATATAAATCTAAATTAGAAGTGATTATAGTAGGTAGTCCTTTAATTCTTCTTTCATTTAAAACTTGATAAAGATAGTTTATAGTGATGT
>CALWRN010000010.1 GCA_944383975.1 uncultured Clostridia bacterium
TCCGTTTATGTGCAATAGTTGTTTATCTTCGTTTATATCTTCAATTTTAAATGCGAGTGTTTCATTTCTTCTAGTTCCAAAGATAAGACTAAAATATATAAAAGTTTCTAATTTGTGTCCTTTAATATTTTTAAGTAGTGTTTGTTGTTCTTCTATTGTTAAAGGTTTAATATTTTTTTTGTTTGCTTTTCTAGGTAGTTTTAGTGCTATTGCTGGGTTTGTATTTATATATTTATTTGAATGAGCATAATCAAATATTGCTTTTATATGTTGTAATATAATTTCTTGTATTCTTGTTTTGTCTTTTTTATTGTTTATAAATAATTGTAAATCTTTAAAGGTTATTTTATTTATGCTTTTATTTCCTAGTTCTGGAATTATATATTTATTTAGGGTTGTATTATAGTTTTCTTTTGCTTTTTGTTTTATATATGGTTCTTTGAAATTTGTATACCACTCGTTAACAATATTTTTAAATAAATATTTATTTCTTTGTTTCTTGTTCTTTTGTTTTATTTCTCTTACTTCTTTTTCTAGTTCTTTTTTTGTGCTTTTGATTATGTATATTCTTTCGTTGTTAATCATTTTAGAATATTCATATCTTCCGTCTTTTCTTTTATATATGTTTTTCATATTATCGTCAACTCCTTTTGGTGTTGGCGATTTTTCATTTTTTGTATTATCTATTAATATAAAAGGTTTATTGTATTCATTTTGCCCTTTTTCAAATGCTTTGAACATATTTATTCTTAATTCAATTTCTCTATTGTGTTCTTCTATTTCATAAATTAGTTTTTATATATTCTTCCATTTATTCTCCTTTTAATTTTTTAATTGTTTCTTCTCTTTTTTGTTGCCCAACTTTTAAGCCTTCAATATAAGCATCAACAAGCATACATTGTTCTCTGTTTAAGTTAGTAATTTTATCAATAAGATTACTTTGTTCGTTGGTTAATATACTTTTGTCTAGTAAATATGGGACTTCGTGTTCAAGTAAACTATCTATTGTTGTATGAAAATAATCTGATAATCTTATTAATGTTTTTAAATCAGGTTCAATTTCATTCCTTTCATATTTGCTGTAATTACTTTGAGAAGTATTTAATAATTTTGCTATTTCTTGTTGTGAGTAATTGTTTTTTATTCTAAATTCTTTAATTTTCATATGTCCTCCTAGTGAAAATATATAATATTTTAAAAAAATATTCAATAATTAACTAAAAACTGTTGACAAATAGTTAATAAAAGAATATAATGTTTAAAAATAGTTAAAAATTAACTATTTATTGGAGGTTTTATGCAAGAAAAAGAATTTAGGATTGTATCAAATAATGTAGTTTATGAATGTTTTGGAATGGAAGAAGTAATTCATAAAATGAAAGTTTTGAATTTATTTAATTTTGCCTATCGTGTCTATTATCTTTGTAAAGGAGAATGGACTGAAATGTTAATATCACCTGAAGAATTAATTTCTACTTATGATAAAGGTGTAAACGATGGGTTAAAAGGAGTGTAAAATGGCAGTAAGAGTTAAAAGTAAGAATGGCAAAATGATTACATTGTTGAATCCTTCAGAGAAAGGAAGAAAATACGCTGCTGAATTGAAAGCAGGTGTAAGAGCAACAAATAATCATGAAGTTAAAAGAGATAAGAATGGCAAAAAAATTACTTTAACAAAAAATCAAAGGGCTTGGCGTTCTGGTTATTTAACTGCTCGTAAAGATAATGCTAGAGCATATAATTCAAATTTAAAAAAGAAAAAATCTAAATAAAAGGAGAAAAAGTATGAGTTACAAAACAAAAACAAGCTTAAAAGCAATAGTTGGTTTTATATTTCTTTGTGCAGTTGCTTTTATAGCTACTTGGATGGGCTTATCTATTGCTCATAAAACTAACCCAATAGATGAGATAAAGTCTTGGGGACAACAAGAGAATGAGCAAATAGAAGAAGATAAAGAACCTATAGAAGAAGATTCAGAATTGCAAAATGTTGAAGACATTGAAAATTATTCAGATTTAACAATAGTTGCTTAAAGAATAAAAGGTAAAAGGAGTATATTATGAAAATAAAACATAAGTTAAAAAACATGAATTTATTATTATACATATTCATAATTTTCTTTTGCCTTTTTTCTTTTTTATCTTTTATTCCAACCTATACAAATGCTGATAATAATGAATATTCAAAAGTTTTAGATGATTTGAAAAAAGATGAAGGTTTTAATATAGAAGATTATCCTTTAGTGGAAGATAATCATAGTTTGCAAGTTATACAAATAGCTGAAAGTAATGATAAAGAATTATTTATTTATGTTTATCAGCCAAGTGCTAAATATATTGCAACATCAATTGATTTTTCAACTACTTATGATGAAGACGATAATTTTTATGATTTTAATAATTATAAATTAAAATTATTAAATCAAGAAGGAACACTTAGTAAGTATGTTGTAGAAAATTTTTCTATAAAAGATGATGATATTAGATATTATAACATAACTGATATTTATAGAAATTTTGATGAAACAGTAGATGAAGATCCTTCAGGTGATGGCAATGTGACTACAGAAGTAGCTTATGAAGTAGGGCAACTATGGTCAGCTGAAACTAAAGATAATGATATAAAATATGATTATGTATATGTTGAAACTATAGAAATAGTAGAAAAATATGTAGGTTTTTTGAGGTATGAAGATGGTTTCTTTTTATCAAAAAACTCATGTGATAGTCATTATATTGCTTTTTCTACTGATAAATATATAAGTAAATTATTTGCTGCAGAAATTTATTACACTCAAAGAACAGCAACTAGAGTATTAGGACAAACTGTCTATGGAGAATATGTTGATAAGCATATAGAAATTGAATATAAAGATGTAGCCAATTCAACTTCAAATTTGTTGTTTAAAAATTATTCCTGGGATCGTATACAAAAAACAAGTGATTTTATTTCTGATGAAAATGATAAATTAGATGATTCTGCTAAAGAATCTATAGAAAAATGTTCTTGGATTTTAAGGTTTGCTGAAACTCCGTATTTTTTTGGTACTGCTTCTGGTGAATCTTGGACAAGAGTTGAAAATGTATCTATTTTAAGGCTAAAATTTGAGTCTTTTGGAATTACTTTTGATTTAGGTGTTGTCGATAATAAAACTACAGGGAAATCAACTCCAGATAATGTTAATTGGTGGGAAACTTTTTTTAAAGCTGTTGGAATTGTTTTAGGCTGTCTTGGCTTTTTGATTTTATTTATATTTTTATGGCCTTTTATTTCTCCTGTTTTAAGTGTAATTATTAAATTTTTATTGAATTGTTTGAAATACATATTTAAAGGAATATGGTGGGTTATAACTGCACCATTTAGTGTATTTAATAATGATGATTAAAGGAGAATGATATGTTTAAAAAAATAGTAGGTTATATAGTAATTATAATTTTATTTGTGGGTACTATATGTGGTATTGTTTTTGGACTTAAATTTAAAAATTTAAATGATAAATATCAAAATTCAAGTAATGCTGGATGTGAAGAAATAAAAGACTTTAAATTTTCAGGAAATAAAATAACAGGATATACAGGAACAGAGGTCAACCTTAAAACACTTCCTTCTTCATATTCAATTAATATTGGCGAAGTTAAGGAAGTTATTGAAATCACTGTAGATGATATGTCAGATGAAGAGGCTATGAAAGAGTTTTCTAAAAAAGTCGAGAATAACTCATTCTATTGTACTCCAAATGATGGAGAGCGCTTCTTTTCGTCTACCTTTAATGAATGGAATGAATATATGGCAGAACACTACCCAGACGGCGATCAGATGAAAGCTTTTCCAATGAAGTTTGAATTTTGCGATTTAACCTATGTGACAGGCGATGATTACAAAGTAACAGCTATTGCTAATAATGCTTTTAAGGGAAATATAATAATAACAGATATAACAATATCTGATCATATTATTGAGATCGGACAATCAGCATTTGAAGGATGTACAAGTTTAGTTAATGTAAATTTAAACGATAGTATTAAAATTTTATCTGGTTCTACATTTAAAGATTGTTCAAGTTTGAAAAAAATTAATCTTGAAAA
>CALWRN010000011.1 GCA_944383975.1 uncultured Clostridia bacterium
AAATACGCAAATGAAAATATATATATGTTTGCGACAAATTCAGTAAATGCCACAATTCAAATCTATGACGATTGGGCAACAGCTTATGTTGATGAATGGTTTGGTAAAAATGCAAGGTTTTATGAGAAAGATAAAAAAATATTTGCAGATATTATTGCAAATGAAAGTTCTTTAATTTATTGGTGTTTACAATATGGTGAAGTTGTAGAATTAATAAAACCATTATCAACAAGGCAAAGAATTAAAGAAATGGTTAAAGAAATTAATAAAAAATATAATTAGGAGGAAATTATGGCAAAAAACATAGAACCTAAACTAAGAAAAATTGGGGATTATTTAAAACTTGAAGAAGATGCAGTTTTTGTTATACCAGAATATCAAAGGCCATATTCTTGGGGTATAGAAAATTGTGATAAATTATGGCAAGATATTGTTGATTTTTCCGAGAATAAAAATAAGGACAATTATTTTTTTGGAACAATAATAGTAAATTGTCAAGACGATGACACTAGATATGAGTTAATAGATGGACAACAAAGAACAACTACGTTTTTGTTGTTGTTTAAAGCATTACTATTGGGAATAAATAATTCTATTGCTAGAATTAATAGTAATGATGAAGATTCTAGTGGATTATTAAATGGATTGAAAGAACGCAGAAGGAGAATTTTGGGCATTTTGTATAAAGCAGAACCAGAAGAAATATCTGAAAGACCAAATATTGAAAAGGATATTAAGATATATGAAAAATTAAATCTTCTTTCAAATGAATCAAACAATGAACAATTTAAAAATGAGTTAAATATCATTTTGAAGGCAATTGATTTTGAAGATGCCGAAAGAAAGGTTTATAAAATTCCATACAAGCAAAAAGATAATAAATATACTAATTTTTTTAAAAACTTTAAGTTTTTTTATAATAAGATTTTTGCGTTACAAGGAAGTGAAGTGAATAGTATTGCAAAATCAATTATAGACAATTGTGAGGTCATTGAAATTAAAAGTTGGCAGGTAGAACAAGCGATTACTATGTTTAATTCACTAAACTCAGATGGAATGCCTTTAAATGATGCAGATATTATATCCGCTAAATTATTTGCAACATCTAAATCCTTAAATAAAGGTAATGAATATTCCAAAATTTGGAAAGATTTATTGGAACAGCTAAATGATGATAAAATATCTAATATAATTGATATAAATTCAATATTAACTCAATATATGTATCTCACGAGGGCAAAAAATGGGAAAATGATTGCCGATACCACTGTTCCTGGCGTTAGACGATATTTTACACAAATAAACACTGAGTTAATTAAAGCCCCAATTGAAACATGTTCTGAAATGTTTAAACTTGCTCAAATTTGGGGTAATGTTTATAATTACCCTATAATTAAAATCCTTTTAAAATGTAACGAAAATGCTAAATTGTTTTTAGGATGTTATTTCAATAGGTTTTTAAATAAAGAGAATAGAATAGTAGAAGTTGATATTATAATTTTAGCTGAGACAATGTTAAGATTATTTGTAATTCTAGAATTAGTCGATGCTGGGTATTCAAGCAAGTATTTTAAATCATTCTTGTTTAAAGAAGCAATAAAATTGACAGATATAAATGTTTCAATTAACGAAATAATTGAAGATTTTAATTTGCATATTAAAGAAAATTGGAAAGATAAATCTGATATAGAAATTAGAATCCATGACTATGATAAAAATCTATTAGTGTATGTAAACGAATATTTATTTGCAAAAGAAAACAATATGGATTTTAGATTAAGTTCTAAATGTGATATTGAACATATAATGCCGGCAAGTGGGCACAATTTACCAGAAATTCGCAAGGATGCTGGCATAAAAGATGAAAAAGAATTTAATGAAATTGTTAATAAGTTGGGTAATAAAATATTGCTAGAAGAAAAAATAAATAGGTCTATTGGAAATGAGTGGTTTAGAACAAAAATATCAAATACACTTTCAGATAAATTTAGTTATATTCATAGTAGTTATCCACTTGCTTCTAGTTTGGCAAATAAATATAAGGATATAGAAAAGCCGTATTGGGATAAAGATGATATAGAAAGTGCCACACAAAAAGCAATAAGACGAATTTCTAATTTTATATTTGAAGATTAACAAAAATATTATTGAGGAGAGTAAAAAATGAATTCAACACCGGTTAGTCAAAGATGTTGCTGCACTTGTCAACATTTTGGAGGAAACTCACAAAGACAAGGAAGTTCTGTAAAATGGGAAGGATCTACACATGTTTGTAAAATAAAAGCAAGAGGTAATGGTAACCAAGGTTGCATGAATGGTGCTTGTCAAAAATGGGAAGAAAAGAAATAGTAAATAGTTAACAATAAAACTTTATAAATCATATAACAGTGTATTAAAAGATTTATAGTAGGTTCTACTTTATATTCCTATATGATTTTTAAAATTATATCAATCTATGTAAATACAAATTATTAATACTTATACTGTTACTTTTTGTGTAAGTATTTACTTTCAAAAGAAATTAATAATAAAGAAAAGTTTTCTTTTATAAAGAAGTGCTTAAAGACATCAATTTTGATGTCTTTTTTCTTTTGTGTTAAAATATTTTTTTATTTTTTCAAAAAAATGCAATTACTGCCTAAATTTTTTTGAAAAACATGTCCTTATATAAAATAGAGAGGTATTAAAAATTAAAATTTACTTTTAAGTTTAAAACCCTTTATTTCAGGGGCTTTTAGGCACAAAAGTGTATTACGATTTGTATATACGTGAGGGGATATAAATAAAATATGTTTAAACTTTTTTGCAGAAATGTGCAAAAATACCCTGACAATTTAAGATTTTATGTCCTTAATTATATAGAGGGACAAAAATATTTTTAAGAATTTTTGCTAAAAACAGTAAAAACCCACGATACTTTTCAAAAAACATGTCCTTAATAATATAGAGGGAATAATTTTTTTGTATCAACTAATGAAGAAAAAGTAAAGTCTTTGATAATTTTTAAAAACATGTCCATGTAAATATAAGGGTTAAAAAAATATTTTTTTTGAACAAGGCTTAATTGCTTTATTTTAGGGACTTTTCAAACTAAAAGTGCCTTACGATTTGTATATAAGTGAAGGGACATAAATGAAATATGTTTAAACTTTTTTTAAAAATTATTTCAAATGCCTTAACGATTTACCATTTTTGTTGGTTATTTATATGAGGGGATAAAAATATTTCTGAAACTTTTTGAAAAATGCTAAAAATGACCCCACGATTTAGAAAAACATGTAGTTAATAATATAGAAGGAGTAAATATCTTTGCAAATTGCAATGGTGTTTTTTCTTATACAAATTTTCCCGCTTGACTAAATGGTGGTCAAGCGACACTGCTAAAATTATTTTGAAAAAATCAAAAAACTTTTTCCGTGTGTTCAAATGGTGAACATGCGGCTTTATTAAAATGTATTTGAAAACTAAAAAACTTTTCCCGCAGGTTCAAATGGTGAACCAGCGACAATTGTAAAAGCAAATTAAAAGGAGGTGCGAAATGTAAAATTAAACTTAAAAATTCAAGAAAATCAAATAAACAAAAGGAGGAACTATGAGAGATAGCAAAATTAAGTGCCAAAACATGCTCAGATTGCGAGAAAAGCGTTTGGTTGATAAATTACAAGAGATTTA
>CALWRN010000012.1 GCA_944383975.1 uncultured Clostridia bacterium
TGACATCTAGAATATTTATAGCCATAAGAAAAAGGGTTAGATTTTGCTAACCCTGTGTGTGAAATAAATTAATTGTTATTTATCTGTAAGAACAATTGAAATAGGATTTGTTGGCATGCTGACTAAGGATAATACAGCATTTTAAATTCTATTGAAGCCACTATCAGAGGAGTCTTCACCAACCCAATCATTGACATTTAATGAAGTAACTTCATCATAATGGGTTCCATCTTCACTTAAAATTGCGTAAGATGCACTTATTGAATAACTATGACCAACGGCATAAACTAATGTTGTTTGGTTATCAACCAATTCAGAAAGTTTAACTGTTTGAGATTGTGGAGCATTGGAGCCGTAGATGTAATTTAAATCATTGAGTGTGATACTGACATTCTCTAAATCTTTATAATCAGTCTTATTTGTAACTTCTACTGGAACATTCCATGTTTCAACTTCAATTGAACTGTATTCAGTAACTGTGAATGTTCTAATAAGTTCAGCAGCAGTTGTATTTTGACTATCGAAATTGAAGTAAATTGATGCAGTATCAGGATTAAGTTGTTACACCAAGAATGGCAGCTAACAATAAATTTCTCTTTTCATAATAGTAACTGTATAAACAGCCTTCTTTGATAAACTTCAGCACTTTTAAATTATATTCACAAATTTTATATATTTGAAAATTGGTAAGGTTTTGTCACATTAATCTAGCCGATAATACATTGATTATTTAATATGATATTTACTTCATGTATTAAAATAGTTATGTAGTTTTCAAAGGAGGTTTCCTATGAGTATCAATTTATACAACATGCCTGATAACAATAACAAAGAAAATAAAGTAAAACATGAAAAGACAAAGAAAGTATTTAAAATTGTTGGACCAATAATTTTAGTACTTGGTATTATTTCATTAATTGTAGGTATAGTAATTAGTTTTCAAGGCGAAATGTCTTTCATATGGCTTCCAATTGTTTCGATGGTTGCTATTTTCATTGGTTCTACTTTAACTACTTTTGGCTATCGTAGAGAAATGGCAAGATATGCTAAAAACGAATCTGTTCCTGTTATCAACGAAGCAAGTGAAGATTTAAAACCTACCTTTAAAAATATTGCTGAAGCATTTAAAGGTGATTCAAGTTCTAATCATCGTTGTCCATACTGCGGTCACGATGTTGATGAAAATTCTAAATTCTGTTCCAATTGTGGTAAGCAATTAACTGTAATCTGTCCTCACTGTCATAAAGAAGTAGATCCAGGCAAATTCTGCTCAAACTGTGGAAAACCACTTCAAGAAGTTGAAAATAAGTAGATTATTATCTTAATTTAACATTTTACTTTTGGAAGTATAAATTGTTTTATTGAAATCCTGAAGTCATATAATTAGTGAATTATAAAATAATTTAAAAGGTATTATTATGGAAAAGAAATTATCAGATAAAAAGGTTCTTTTTTTAAACTTCTCAGCCAGAATTAATCCGGGAAACTGTGAGAAGATTATGGAACATATCTCCAAGAGATATAAATTCAAAGAAACTAAAGTAGTAAATGTTAGAGACTTGAACTATCATCCATGTTCAAATTGCAATTACAACTGTTTCTTTGAAAGAACATGTCCACATGCTAATGATGATATCGGCACTTTATCCTTAGATATTTTGAATTATGATGTAGCAATCTTTTTAATTCCTGAATACTGCGGTGGATTCTCAGCCTTATATCAAATCTTCAATGAGCGTAGTCAATTCTATTATAACGGTGATGAATACGTTGAAAAACAGGATAAAGTTCAAAAGCTCTATGTTTTAGTTGGTAACACCGACCCCGATACTTTACTTAAGATGATTGGTTATAAAGATGATGCAATTGTTGCTTCTAACCATATCTATGGCAAGAATTCAATTAAAGGTGAAATTACCGATTCAGAAGAGTTTCTTAAATATCTTGATGAATTTTTTGATAAGAAGTTGTTAGGTAAATAGAAAATAATTTACTAGGCATTATCAGTTTTAGTTGCTGGTAATGCCTTTTTATTTGTGTCTACTTTTTGAAACTTAGTGTCTAAATTCAGTTGTTGGCCTATGGAAAATTATTAGTTAAAACTGAAAATTTGTAGTAAATCTTCATATAAATATTAATAAATGTGGAAACTACGATGACTTTTATGATATCGATTGACAAAAGCGGGGGGGGTTTAAAATAGAGCATATTAGTCTAATAAAGGAGAGAAAGAAATGGCTAAAAAGCTCACTAAAAGGGAGAAGTATGTAAGGGATTATGAAATAAGGGGAAAGTTTATTTTACTTTTGATTTTATGCATACCAATCCCATTCGGAATTATTACAGCAATTGTCTTAGGATTTGCAAAATTTAAAAAGATGAAAGCCGTGCTTTTATCTATTCTTTTCATGCTTATAGGAGTAGGATTGGGTATTAATTTTAGTATTTTTGCTGGCTCCAAAGTTTTGGATGTTACTATTCCATTTGCATGTTTAGGATTTTATTCGATAGTTCCAATTTGTGCAGTTAAATTGTGTCATGATAGTAAATTTAATAAAGAAGTTAAGCTCATTAAACAAGAATTAAAAGAAGGAACATATTCAATTTCCTACAACGAATTTGATAATACTTTATTTCAATTATCCAAAGCAAATAACTATCAAGGCTTTGAAAATTATGTTGTTGAAACAAGACAAGTAATTGAAAAAGCGAAAGCACAGCTTGCTCTTCAGGAAGAAACTAGACGTAAAGAAGTTGAGAGATTTGCAGAAAGTAAAGCAGGCAATATTACTAACATCTTTACAATTAGAAACAAATATGAATTCAACTCAGTTTGTCTTACTATTTATAACAATGTTAAGTACTTAGAAGGACGTGGAGTTGCTAGAAAAATTGTTGCTGATTTGAAAGAAGCTTATAAAAATAATAATAATTCTGCAGTTGAACAAATACTTGAAAAATATAGTTACAATAGCGTATTGAAGATAGTTGATTTAAGTGAATCCAAGTTTAAAGGTAACCTTGTTAAATATTATTTCCATAAATGGTACATGGCATTCTTAGGATTTTTCTTATTCAACTGGTTAACACTTGGATGGCTAAAATATCATAGACAAGTTGTTGATAAAAAATACTATGTAAAGAACACAGTTATCGATGGTTATAGCCTTAAATTTGATGGTAATTCTCTTCAAGCTTGGGGATTAGCAATAAAAATCTGGTTCTTTAATATCATTACATTAGGACTTTATAACAGATTATTTAAGAAGAGTAAAAATGATACTGGGTCAGGTACTTCCAGTATGGCTTGGGCAGCAAAACATACAAGAATTACAGAAGCAAGCAGTGTAATTAGAGGCACTTTTGATGGAAGTGGATTTAAATTCAGGCTTTTAAAATTACTTTGTTCTATTGGAACAATTTGTACTTTATTTATCGGCTCCACATATTTCACATGTGTTTTAGAAAGGTATAAAGCTAAGCATACAGTCTACGATGGTAAAAGATTGTATTTTGATGGTACTGCAAAAGAATTGTTCACTAAAAACTTGCTTTGGGCTTTATTAACTATCTGCACATTATTCATCTACTATTTCATCTCTAAATATAAGATGGAGAAATGGGTTATTCAACATACTCACTTTGCTAGTGGAGTTAATATGAATAAGAAAGACCTTAAAAAAGAATAATCTTATAAATTAATATATTTATTTAACATTTTTCATATATAAAATGAAATTGTCTCTGCTCATCATCTAATAAACGATGATGAGCTTTTTTGTAAAAATGGAAAATTTGTTCTGTTCGGTAGAATTCTTATTTCAATATTTTAAATAGAGAATCTTTAAGAATTTTAACGAAATTATCCTTATCAGTTTTCTAGTTATATAGATATCTTTTTATATAATATTTTCAATGGAGAAAGAGATAAATATGTGTATGGATAAATTTTTAACTGATGAAACTTTAATCGAAACAATATTAAAAGGTAGTGTTAATGGAACTGACAATTTGTCAGAATTAAAGGATAAATTAAATAAACATTACAAATCACCCTCAGTACCCTTGAGAAAGTATCGTGATGGTGCAGCAGTTAATTTAGAAGTTAATACTGTTGATGAATATATTGAACTAGTTAAGAAAATTAAAGAATTACCATATTCAAATCTTCGTGGTGTTTATCCCCAGCATTACAAAATATATAAAAATAGCAAGGGTAAATACATTTACGAAAATAATGATGATATTTCAAAAGATGAGGCAAATGAGAAATTTTCTAATGAAATTAAGCCTTTATTGGATAGTATAAGACAAGCAAGTGATATTAATGACCTCATTACAATAGAACAAAATGATAACAGTTAAGTTTCAAAGTTATCGCAAGTAAAAATCGAATTGCTTAGAACACCGCTTGGTGTTCTATTTTTGAGTTGTAAACTTTTAAAATATTAATACTCTTGTTGCCGTTCATTTAATCCAAGAAA
>CALWRN010000013.1 GCA_944383975.1 uncultured Clostridia bacterium
ATTAAATGAGAATTGATTCCCAAAACTTGATTGATTTGAAATTACTTCACCAATAAGATCTCCAGTTGCTTGATAAGTTACTGTTACACTAGAAGATTCAATATCTCCTGATGGAGTAGTTCCGATAATATGTGGAGTTCCACTTTTGCCATAATATTCTCCTTCAGGAATAATAAAATTATCACCCTTCTTTACAGTTGCAGATGAATTGTTTTCAGTAATATTGCCATCTATTTCAATTCTATTTGAATTAGATTCAACTTCCCCTGTTCCGTTCCAATTATCTGCAGCAAAAGCCAAAGCATTTACAGGGAAAAATGCGCCACACAATACAAATGCAAAACCAAGTGCAGCACCCTTAAATAAACCTTTAGACTTTGTTCTATTTTTATTCATAATTGTCTAACCTCTCATATTAAATCATATATTTTTATAACAAACCTATTCTAAACTATTTTTATTTTTAAGTCAAGAAAATTCGCTATATATAAACAAAAATATTTTGTGGAAGTGTTTGATCTTTATGCTGTCAAAAAGCTACAAATTTTGTCTTATTTTGACTACTTTAAGAACAAGCTGAAAATAAGTTTTTAAATGCCCGAATATATTTATATTAAAAAAATTATAATTATTGAAAATAATTAAAATAGTTTGCACATTTATAAAAAAAAATTAGTAATATGTTAGTGTGAAAGATAAAATTCTTTCAAATACATACGAAAAACTTAGGAGGAAACATGAACTTTTTTAATGGCTCTTGTGGCAACGGATTTAATGGTTGCAATAACGGCTGTGACTGCTCTTCAATCATAATTTGGATTTTATTATTACAATGCCTTTGTGGCAATGGAAATGGTTGCGGTATAGACTGCTGCACTCTTATAATCCTTTTATTACTTTGTGGTTGCTGTGGCAATAGTGGCTGTGGTTGCAAATAAGCTAAACCATAAATAAAAAGAGAGAACTTAAAAGTTTTCTCTTTTTTATTAGATAAAAACAAACAAAAACATAAAAATATGCAAATATAATCAAAATGAATTAAATAATTTAATATATCCACTACAATTAAAAATAAATACAATATAAAAGATACTCACACAAATATGGACATAAATCTTTATTGATATCGTAAAACTTTATAATTTTTTGATTATTATATAATAAAATATAATATTAAAATTTTCTTTACATTTCTTGAAATATAGATTATAATGAAATTAAATAAAATTTTTGTCGTTTAGGAGGATATAATGAAATTTGATAAAGATTGTGAAATTATTTGGCATGATAGAAAAAGACATTTTGGATTACCTATCTCTTTTTATAGATATTACATTGTAAAAAAAGAAGGCGAATGGGTTAAATTTTTTAGACATAAAGGCTTCTTTAGCTCAATTATTGATGAAACAAATGTTTATAGATGCTATGATGTTACATTAATGGTATCTTTGGCTGATAAAATATTTAGAACAGGAACACTTGAAATTCAATCTAATGATGAATCATCTCCTGTATTCCATCTTAGACATATTGCAAATCCATATAAAGTAAGAGATTTAATTTCAAGCTTAATTGAAATTGAAAGAAAGAAAAAACATATTGGTATTACAGAATTCCAAGCATAAGGTTAACCATAATGTAAATTATACCTTTATAGATAATCCCAATTTTATGGTGTGCAACCTACAATTGAATTTATCATATTAAAAAATAGGCTATTAAATAGCCTGTTTTTTGTTATAAAATAATTATATTTTTTTTAAAAAAGGTCTTTACTTTTTATCAATTTTCCTTTACAATAAGATTGTTATATTTATCGGAGGATAAGATGAGATTTGATAAAGATTGTGAAGTCATCTGGCGTGATAGAAAAAGACATTTTGGATTACCTATTTCTTTTTATAGATATTATATTGTAAAAAAAGAAGGCGAATGGGTTAAATTTTTTAGACACAAAGGGTTTTTAAGCGCAATTATTGATGATATAAATGTTTATAGATGTTATGATGTTACACTTATTGTAACCTTCACTGATAAAATATTCAAAACAGGGACAATAGAAATTCAAAGTAATGATGCTCATGTTCCAGTTTTCCATATGCGTCATATCAAAAATCCTTACAAGGTAAGAGATTTAATTTCAAACCTAATTGAAATTGAAAGAAAGAAAAAACACGTTGGAATTACAGAATTTCAAATGCCATCTTAATTTTGTCTTTTATATAGTTTACATAAAATTTATAAAAATTTTCTTAGAATTATATACAGCAATTATATTTTACAAGCAGCATAAAAATTAAAAATAATTTACTTTTAATTTACATCAATTATTTAATATAAAATTTTACTTATAAAAAAGCAGATTTCAAAAATCTGCCTTTTTTAATTTAGTTAAATATTCTTCAAAATAACTAGGTAAAGGAATTAAAAATTCCATTTGTTCATTTGTTCTTGGGTGATAAAAACTGATATAAAATGAATGTAATAATTGCCCTTTTAAGTTTTTGTCTGGTTTTCCATAAACATCATCGCCAACTATAGGATGATGCATTTTTTTGCAGTGAACACGAATTTGATGTGTTCTCCCCGTTTGTAAAGAAAATTCAACAAGCGTTTTATTTGCATATCGTGTTATTACTTTATAATCAGTTATTGCTATTTTCCCTTTATCTGACACTGCCATCTTTTTTCTATCCGATTTACTTCTTTCAATATAAGTTGTTATTTCACCTTCATCATCTTTAAAAATTCCTTCACATAACGCAATATATTTTCTTTTACAAACTTTATTTTTTATTTGTTCGGCCAATATATTATGTGAAAAATCATTTTTGGCAACAAGCATAAGACCTGAAGTATTTTTATCAAGCCTATGCACTATACCTGGACGCATAACTCCATTTATACCACTTAAATCTTTAACGCGATATAATAATCCATTGACAAGTGTTCCATCTTTTGTTGAACTGCAAGGATGCACAACTAATCCTTGAGGTTTATTTATAACAAGAAGGTCACCATCTTCATACACAATTTCAAAATCAATATTTTCTGGAACAACATCTAATGGTTTTAAATCTTCAAAATTATAACTAATAATTTGATTAAATTTTAATTTTTCTCCGGCTTTTACCTGCTTATTGTTTAATAAAATTTTTCCCTCATCAATTAAAGTTTTGATGTGAGAACGCGTTAAATCTTTTAAATGCAAAGCAACTATTTTATCTAATCTTTCGTCTTTTTCATTTTCTTGAACAACAAATTCTCCTTGCATATTTTATTCCCCTTTATCAGAATTTGATGTTTTTTCTTCATTTTTTTCGTTTTTTTCAGTATTTTTATCTAAATTTTCTTTATTATCATCATTATTTTCTTTTCCAATGTTAGTGTTATCTGAACCATTATTTTCTTTTGGAAGTGGCTCTATAACTGAATTAGAAAGATCAATATTAATTTGTTTTTCATCGCTTGAAATATTTGTTTTTAATTCATTATTTTTGTTTTTACTCTCTTCTTTAGAAAAAATAAACAAAAAGTATATCATCATCAAAATAATTCCGAACGTAAGTGCAACATCAGCAAAATTAAAAACGGGGAAATTAAAAAATTGAAAATTAATAAAATCACGAACATATCCAAAAGCAATTCTATCTACTAAATTACCAATACAACCACCGGCAATTAAACCTGCACTTATTCCTAAAACAATTGAAGTTTTATGCTTAAATTTTCTTACTCTTAATACATAGAACCAGATATAAATTCCAAGAATTATTAATGATATAATAATCAAAAATATAGGTCTTCCTGCCAACATTCCCCATGCCGCACCAGTATTTTTTACATAAACAAAATTGATAAAACCAGGAATAACATCTATGCTATCCCCAACCTTTGGAATTAACTCTACTATAATAAAATGCTTTGTTAATAAATCTAACAAAATAATAAAGCATAATATTACAACTGCCAATATGACAGATAAATAAACTTTTTTATTCTTCAACTTCCATGCCCTCTGGTAATATTAAATATAATTTTTCTTCGTTTAATAAAATAAGTTTTGAATTTGAACCAAATGAAAAACCCTTTAGAAATTCTAATATTTTTTCAGCATTTTCCTTTTCACAAGCTTCAATTGAAACAATTATAGCCTTTTTTGACTTAACAAATGCACAAAACTCTTTTACCTGTTCAATAGATTCAGGATAGTAAACTGGAATTCCATCAATTTGTTCAAGTCTTTCAGATCTTCCATTTTTTAATTTAAAAGAAGCTTTTGGTTGTCTATTCTTCTTTATTTTCATTTTTGTTTCACTTTCAAAACCGAGTGCCTTAAATATTCCACCCATAAATCCCATAATAAACCTCGTCTTTATTTTATAGTTATCAATTTTTCAACTAAATTAATAATAAAACAATAATTTTTAGATAAAATAAAGGGAACTAAAAAATTACTTAATAGTATTCTCTTTATTTCTACGAACCTCTTCAGATAAAATGCTTAATCTAAAACTTTCATCAAAAAACAAATGTCTAGGAATATCTCTTTTTTGAATATCACCTTTCATATATTTGTAAGCATAGTCCCCTATTTCAGTTTTATTTTCTGAAACTCTTCCAAATACATCTCTATATAAATCTTTACCATTTTTTGCTCTTTTTACGGTTGCATAGCCATCTTTATACAACGTTGCAGAATAAAAATCCTCACTTTTATTTCCATAAATATCAATAAAGTTATATGGAGAATCTGGAGATTTTCTTACACATGCAACTCCAAATTGATATGGACCTGCTTCTGCATATTCTTCGCTTAATTCCCCTTTAATATTCCTAAATTGAAATGGTCCTGAAATTTCTTTTTTAACAAGTCCATAACCATTATTATAAATACCTGCAAAGGCAAATGGCTCGCTATAATTTCCTTCTTTATCTCTATAATAAAAGCTTCCATCTTCTTCCATTTGCACAACTGCAAAACCACAAGAATAAGGATTTGCATAGTGATATTTTTCACTTAATTTTCCATCAACATCTCTAAATTGCCAATCACTTGTTTCTTCTTTTTTCACTAAAGCAAAACCATCTTTATAAACATCTGCATAATAAAATTTTTCGCTAAGCATACCATAATTATTTTTGAAATAATAACTTCCTTCATTTCCTATTCTTTCTGGATATAACATAAATCACCTCGTAAAATTTTTGAATTTTTATTATAAAATAAAATTCTATTTATATTATAAATAAAAAAACAATAATTTAAAAACAAAATAGCACAATTTACCAAACAATCAGTTTATTAATGTTTTATATAAACACACTAACATAAATTGTAAGAATAAAAAAAGATATGCCATTAAAAGCATATCTTTTTATTTTTGACTTATTATTCAATGATTGATGAAACAACACCAGAACCAACAGTTCTTCCACCTTCACGAATAGCGAAACGAAGTCCTTGTTCAATAGCAACTGGGTTAATAAGAGTGATTGTCATATTAACGTGGTCACCAGGCATAACCATTTCTACACCTTTTTCAAGTTCAATTACACCAGTAATATCAGTTGTTCTGAAATAGAATTGAGGTCTATATCCATTGAAGAATGGAGTATGACGACCACCTTCTTCTTTCTTTAATACGTAAACTTCAGCAGTGAATTTTGTATGAGGGTGAATTGTTCCTGGTTTGCAAAGAACTTGTCCTCTTTCAATATCACTTCTTTGAATTCCACGAAGAAGAAGTCCAGCGTTATCTCCGGCAATTGCAGCGTCCAAAGACTTGTGGAACATTTCAACTCCAGTAACAACTGTTTGTTTAGATGCACCAAGTCCAACGATTTCAACTGTATCACCAACTTTAACAGATCCACGTTCTACTCTACCAGTAGCAACTGTACCACGACCAGTGATTGTGAATACATCTTCTACAGGCATTAAGAATGGTTTGTCAGTTTCTCTTGTAGGTTCAGGAATATAAGTATCAAGAGCGTTCATTAATTCTCTGATGCAGTCGCAAGCAGGACTGTTAACATCACCAGCTTGAGCAGCTTCAAGAGCTTTAAGAGCTGAACCTTTGATAATAGGAGTTTTGTCTCCTGGGAATCCATATTCTGTAAGAAGATCTCTGATTTCCATTTCAACGAGTTCAAGAAGTTCAGGATCGTCAACTTGATCAGTCTTGTTCATAAATACTACGATATATGGAACACCAACTTGTCTTGCAAGAAGAATGTGTTCTCTTGTTTGAGGCATTGGACCATCAGTAGCAGCAACAACAAGAATAGCTCCATCCATTTGAGCGGCACCAGTAATCATGTTTTTAACATAATCTGCGTGTCCTGGACAGTCAACGTGAGCATAGTGTCTATGTTCAGTTTCATATTCTACGTGAGCTGTATTAATTGTAATACCTCTAGCCTTTTCTTCTGGGGCTTTATCAATTTCATCATATCTTAATTTTTGAGTGCCATACAACATTGTAATTGCGGCTGTAAGAGTTGTCTTACCATGGTCAACGTGACCAATTGTACCAACGTTTACGTGTGGCTTAGATCTAACATAAGCTTCTGCCATTTTAATATCTCCTTTTTTTATTACTAATGGTATTCTAGCATATTTTTTATCAATTGCAAAATATTTTTACAATTTTTTACTAGAATTTATATCTTTTTTTACCCTTTTTTAGGTATATAATCCTTTATAAGCAGGAAATAGATTAATTTTAATTCTATTTCCTATTATATAAAAGATTTTGATTATGTTTTTATAGTTTTATGTTATTAAATACAAACACATAAAACAAATAAATATGTTGTTGTAAATATGTTATCTATTAGCTCTTTCGCCTATAATTTTTTCAGCTATAGACTTAGGAACTTCTTGATAACGAAGAGGTTCCATAACATAGTTTCCTCTTCCCTGAGTTTGTGAACGAAGGTCTGTTGCATAACCAAACATTTCTGCAAGTGGAACTTCTGCATTTACGATTTGAACACCAGCAGTTGATTCATTTCCTGTAAGCATACCACGACGAGAAGTAAGGTTACCCATAACAGTTCCTAAATACTCATCAGGAACTTCAACAGAAACTTTCATTATAGGCTCTAAGATTACAGGATCTGCTTTTCTAGCACCATCTTGGAATGCCATAGAACCAGCAATTTTGAATGCCATTTCTGAAGAGTCAACTTCATGGTAAGATCCATCAACAAGAGTAACTCTAAAGTCAACAGTTTCATAGCCAGCAAGAACACCGTTCATACGAGCCTCTTGAATTCCGTTATTAATAGCTGGAATATATTCTTTAGGAACAGAACCACCAACAGTTTTATCAACAAATTCATATCCTGATCCAGCTGGCAATGGTTCCATATCAATAATGGCATGACCATATTGACCTTTACCACCACTTTGACGAATAAATTTACCTTCTGCTCTAACGGCTTTCTTTATAGCTTCACGATAAGAAACTTGAGGTTTTCCTACTGTAGCTTCAACCTTAAATTCACGAAGAAGTCTATCAACAATAATTTCAAGGTGTAATTCACCCATACCTGCAATAAGAGTTTGTCCTGTTTCTTGGTTTGTTGAAACTCTGAATGAAGGGTCTTCTCTTGAAAGTTTTGCAAGAGCCAAAGCCATTTTCTCTTGCATATCTTTTGTTTTTGGCTCAATAGCAAGTTGAATAACTGGTTCTGGGAATTCCATACTTTCAAGTCTGATTGGGTGTTTTTCATCACAAAGAGTATGTCCTGTGATTGTATCTTTAAGTCCTACAATTGCAGCAATATCCCCTGCTGAAACTTCTTGAATTTCTTGTCTTGTATTTGCGTGCATACGAATAAGACGTCCAACTCTTTCTGTTTTTCCAGTATTTGAGTTGTAAACATAAGAACCTGCTGTAAGTTTTCCACTATAAACACGGAAGAATGTAAGACCACCAACAAATGGGTCAGTCATGATTTTAAATGCAAGTCCAGCAAGTGGAGCATTTTCATCAGGTGCTCTAGTTTCTTCTTCCCCTGTATCTGGGTTGATTCCAGTGATATGATCAATATCAAGAGGGCTTGGAAGATAATCAACCATAGCATCAAGAAGCATTTGAACACCTTTATTTTTATAAGAAGAACCACAAAGAACAGGAACAAGAATTTTCTTGATTGTTGCATTTCTTATAGCCTTTTTAAGTTCTTCTATAGAAATTTCATCTCCTTCAAAATATCTTTCAAGTAAAGCATCATCAGTTTCAACGATTTTTTCAATCATTTCATCATGAAGTTTTGTTGCTTTGTCTTTGTATTCTGCAGGAATATCAGTAATTTCAATTTCCTTTCCAAGATCATCTTTATATATTTCAGCCTTCATAGTTAAAAGGTCAATAATTCCAGAGAATGTCTCTGCTTCTCCTATTGGCATTTGAATTGCAAGAGGCTTAGTTTTTAATCTACGCTCAATAGATTCAAGGCAACCAAAGAAATCGGCAGCATCTCTATCCATCTTGTTTACATAGATGATTGTTGGAACTTTATATTTATTTGCTTGACGCCAAACAGTTTCAGTTTGAGGTTGAACCTTATCACGAGCAGAAAGAACTAAAACTGCGCCATCAAGAACTTTTAATGAACGTTCAACTTCAATAGTAAAGTCAACGTGTCCAGGGGTATCTATAATATTGATTTTATGTCCTTTCCAGAAACAAGTTGTGCAGGCAGAGGTAATAGTAATACCACGCTCTTGCTCTTGTTCCATCCAGTCCATGGTTGCTTGACCATCATGAACTTCACCGATTTTGTGGTTTTTACCTGTATAGAAAAGAATTCTTTCAGTTGTTGTAGTTTTACCAGCATCAATGTGAGCCATGATACCAATATTTCTAGTTAGTTCCAGATTATTAGCCATATATATTTCTCCTATTTAAATTTATAATCTTTTTTAAGTGAGATTATACGAACACTTTAAAAATATTACCACTTAAAGTGAGCAAATGCTTTATTAGCTTCAGCCATTCTATGCATTTCGTCACGTCTCTTTATAGAAGCACCGGTAGAATTATAAGCATCCATAATTTCTCCAGCAAGACGAGCTTCCATACCTCTTTCACCACTTCTCTTTCTTGCAAAATTTACAATCCAGCGAATAGCAAGAGTTTGTCTTCTTTCAGGTCTAATTTCCATAGGTACTTGGTAAGTAGCACCACCAACTCTTCTTGATTTAGTTTCCAAAACAGGTTTAACATTTTCAAGAGCAGTTGTGAAAACTTCAATTGGGTCAAGATCCATTTTTTCTTTTATGATGTTAAATGCACCATAAACAATTCTTTGAGCAAGTCCCTTTTTACCAGACATCATAACTTGGTTAACAAGTTTAGTAACAACTTTGCTCTTATAAATTGGATCAGGAAGAACTTCTTTTTTAACAGCACTATTTCTTCTTGGCATTTTTATATTCTCCTTTTATCAATTTCAAATAATACTTAACAAAATCAAAATAAATGAAAAAATTTAAGTATTTTTATAATTTTTAAACAAAAACTTTAATTTTTAAGTCAAATTTCCATAAAAAACATTAAATTAAAGAATTTCTAAACATTTAAGCAAATGTTATTACTTTGTTTTCTTTGGACGTTTTGCACCATATTTAGAACGGCTTTGTTTTCTGTTTTGAACACCAGCAGTATCAAGAGTTCCTCTGATGATGTGATAACGAACACCAGGTAAGTCCTTAACTCTTCCGCCACGAACAAGAACAACACTGTGCTCTTGAAGGTTGTGTCCAACTCCAGGAATATAGCAAGTTCCTTCAGTTCCGTTAGAAAGTTTAACTCTGGCAATTTTTCTTAAAGCTGAGTTAGGCTTTTTAGGTGTAGCTGTTCTTACAGAAAGGCAAACACCACGTTTTTGAGGGTTTTCTTCAAGCAATGGAGCTTTAGATTTTTTCTCAAAAGTTTCACGACCTTTTCTAACAAGTTGGTTTATTGTAGGCATATTCATTTCCCCTTTTAACTTAAGATTAACCTAAGAATTTGTTTGTCGTTTAAAAAAGCACGACTACTTTTGCAAGTTGTCGTGCATGAAAAATGCTCTTAGCGTGTAAAACATGAACAACACGATTGCACGAATTTTTGTGTGCAACTTTACACATGAAGTGTAAATCGGCAAGTAAACTCACCTGTTGTTTGTTTATGCAAGGTTTGTTATAACCAAAGCACTGCCTCCGACAACGAAGCATACGTGCATTATTATATTTACTTTATCTATAAAAGTCAAGTATTTTTCTTATTTTAATCGTGATTAATTAAACATTTTTATTGATGGCTTTAAAATGATTTTTGTCATTAAAAATATAACGTATAAAATCAAATAAACTATATGGATTTGTATTCAATATTGAAAGCCACACAAGCGCTATTTTGATGCTTCCCAAATGGTATATTGCCCTAAAGAAGAGTCCCCTGCATATTTTCCTTTCCCAGGAAAAGAAAATTTACCATAATCAATAGGTTCAAGTAAGTTTAACTCTACTTTATCATTATTAGAAATGTATGGTCCTAAATCGTTATGACTTGTGCCAACATTTATTTTTTTAATAGGATTGTCTGGATTTTCAATATTATAATGTTTTACAAACATAAAACAAGCCTCTTTAAATTTTTTATAAATCAAATTTCTCCCGAAAAAAGGAATGCTATTATTTATTTCAACATTATTGAAAATTCCATAGCCTTCTTCCTTATTGATATATAAAGTGCTTTTTCCAATAATATTTCCCTTTTCATCTTTAAATACAAGGTTTTGAACATCTGGACTTAAAACACCTGCACTCATTATCCCAAACCCTGCACCTTCCAAATGGGCACAACAAGTGCAATATTTACCTAGAGTTAAATTTTTAACATCATGCTTATCAAACCATTCATATCTAAATGTTTTATCATTAAGTTCGGTAAGTCTTTTCACCTCATTATTATCATTCTTAATAGAAGGTAATAACTTTTTAATTCCATATAATGCAAAACACTCTTTAATATTCTTTTTAAGCAAACCATGTGGAACGTTGTCGTCTTTTGCCTTATTCATAATTTCACAAGCTATATCAAAATCTTTTTGATCTGAAAAATGTTTTCCAACTTCATCGGCTATATAGAAATTTTGATCGTTTACTCCAACAAAGTGACTATGTTTGAAATATTCTATAAATTTTTCTATTGTTGGAGCTAGATTTCTAACCTGCGCATTGTTAGAAGTATTATATTTTTGAACTTCGTCAAATTCATTACAAAGTCTTCTTATAAATCCCTGCGATATGGCATCTTGATTTAACATTTCAATAAGATTTCCTTCATTCATAAAAAATTTGGCAAGTTTTGCATTAAAAGGCCCTTCAACTTCAATAAATAACTTTTCAAAATATCTTTGTTTTAAAATTCTTTTATCTAAACATTGTCTTAAAAATTCATAAGATTTTTGTCCATAGTCAACTGTTTCGGTTATCTCTTTTCCACTTTTAGATATTCTTGTTTCTATAACCGGCTTTTTAAATAAACCTAATTTTTCTCCTATTTTGCATAAACCTATCAATTCATAAGTAGAAAATTTAGAAAAATCAAATTGTTTAGACATCATCTTATACCATTTCAATGTTTCAATGCTGTTAAAATTACCATCTTTTTCAAATTTATCTTTCATAACAACAAAAGGAAATTCTAACTTTTCTTTATAGATTTTATCAATAAAATTGCTAATTTCTTTATTTTTTTCAAATAAAATAGGACAAACAATATCAAAATCTCTAAAATTTTCTAATTTTGTGAAATCATATATTTCTTTTGCATTAATAAAATTTATTGGTTTCTGTGAGAAAATCATTTGATTTTCCGTTTTATATAAATACTTTAATTTTGTTCCAACAAAAGTATTTGGTTGAATTTTAGCATCGGAAGAACATGAGAAACCTTCAAGCCCTGAATCACTGAAAGAAAAAGAATTAATCTCTTTAACCGAATCTGGCAAACTGAGATATTTTAAAGATTTGCAACCATTAAAGGCATATGCCCCTATTTTTTCAATATCACAAGGAAATTCAATTTCACTTAAATTTTCACAGTTTTGAAACATTCCCCAAGAAAGTCTTTCCAAATAATTTAAAAATTTTACTTTCTTTAAATTTTTACAATTTTGAAATATTAAGTCATTAAATTTTACAACAGAAGGAGGAATTACTATATTTTCTATACCTGAATTTGCAAATGCTTTATAACCAATTTCACTCAAGCCATCATTTAATTTTATTGTCTTTAAATTTCGTAAATCTGAAAAAGCCCCTGCACCTATTGTATGAATGTAATAAGGAAGAACAATTTTTTCTTCTAAATCAATATTATGTAAAACACGGACAATGTTTTTTCTAGTTAAAAACTTTACTTCCATTTATCATCTCCAAATACTTAAATATTGTAATACATAATACCCTATTTGTAAACCCCCTATAAATTAAAAATATAAATTAAATTAATATTTAATAAATTTAAAATAAATAATAAAATTCTATATAAACAATAAAATAAATAAAAAATACTACATTATAAAAAATTTGTAAAAATTAAGTAAAAAAAAGATTTAACATATTTTAAAGTTAAACCTTTTTCATTATTATTTTATCATTTCATTAAATTCGTTTTCATTTATTATTTTTATATTTAATTGTTCTGCTTTTGATAACTTACTTCCTGCGTTTTCTCCAGCCAATACAAAGTCTGTATTTTTAGAAACCGAACTGCTTGTTTTTCCACCTAAATCTTCAATAATTTTTTCAAATTCATTTCGTGGTTTAGAAAGAGTCCCTGTTATCACAAATATTTTACCATTTAATTTTTGCTCATTTGTAGCGCCATTATCATCTTTTATTTCAACTCCGCATTCAAATAATCTTTGAATTTCGTTTTGATTATACTCATCAGCAAAGAAATCAATAATATTTTGTGCAATAACCTCACCTATGTCATTAACTTCTAGAATTTCTTCTAATGAAGCATTTTTTAATGAAGATAAATTTTTGAATTTTTTTGCTAAATCTTTTGCAGTTTTTACACCTACTTCACCAATTCCCAATGCAAACAAAAATCTATGAAAATCAATTTTTTTACTATTATTTATTGAATTTATTATATTTTCTGCCTTTTTTTCTTTAAATTTGTCTAATTTTAACAAATCTTCTTTGCTAATTTTGAATATGTCACTTAAATGTCTTACATTAAGATTTTCATAAAATTGTTTGCAAGTTTTATCAGAAAGACCTTCTATATTAAAAGCTTCTCTGCTTGCAAAATGTGAAAGTCTATCAATAACCTGTGCTTCACAGTTTAGATGATTTGTGCAGTAAAGAAGTGGGCCTTTCATTGTAAGTTTTTCGCCACAAGATGGACACACTGAAGGTGCTTCTATTTTTTTTGAATTTTCAAATTTTTCGGCAAGCCCCATGATTTCTGGTATAACTTCATTGCTTCTTCTTATAAAGACTCTTGCGTTTTCATAAACATCTTTTCTTTTAATATCATCAATATTGTTCAGTGTTGCCCTTTGAATAGTTGCACCAGCAAGTTCAACAGGCTCTAAGTTTGCAATAGGTGTAACCCTTCCACTTCTTCCCACCTGCCAAACAACTTCTTTAAGAATAGTGGTTGCTTCTTGCGCTTCAAACTTATATGCAAGTGCCCATTTTGGAAATTTTGCTGTCCAACCTATCTTTTCTCTTGGTGCGACTTTGTTGATTTTAATAACCATTCCATCAATCATAACATCAAGTTTACTCTTTATAACATCAATTTCATTGATGCAATGTATTATCTCATGCACATCTTTGCATATTTTGAAATAATCGCCAGTTTTAAACCCGTTTTCAACTAAAAATTCATGCATTTCTTTTTGAGTTTGAAACTCTTTTCCTTCGCATAGTAAAATTGAATAGCAAAAATAATCTAAATTTCGTTTTGCAGTTTCTTTAGGGTCAAGATTTCTTATTGCTCCAGCAGCGGCGTTTCTTGGATTTTTAAGTTTCTCTTCTGCTGTTTTGTTATAAGTCTCAAAACTTTTATTTGTCATCATTCCTTCGCCTTGAACGATAAGTCTTTCCTTATAACCTATTTGTAAAGGAACTGATTTTATTGTTTTGACCTGCAATGAAACATCTTCTCCAATAATACCATTTCCCCTTGTTGTTGCACTGACAAAAAGACCATTGTTATATTCAATTACAATTTGAAGACCATCAAATTTATATTCAACAGCAAAATCAGTATTATCTGCAAGTTTTTTCATATCATTAACCCAATTTTCAAGTTCTTCAAAATCTCTTACCTTGTTTAATGAATATAAATTTACTTCATGTTTTTTCTTTGTAAAACCTTCAAGGACTGTATCTCCTACCCTTAATGTTGGTGAATAAGGAAGTGTTATTCCTGTTTCTTTTTCAAGGTCAACAAGAGAATAATATAATTTATCATATTCAGCATCTGATATGGTTGGATTATCTAAAACATAATAGTTGTAATTATGCTTTTCAATTTCTTTAATTAAGTCTTTCATTTTTTGTAACTTGTCCATTTTAGCCCTCCAAAATATCAATTTGTGCAGTTTCAAGCATTAAACTCTTCTTACCAAAATCTTCAAACATAATATCTGCAACAAGTCCATCAGGGCTTATGCTTTCAATTATTCCATTTCCAAATCTTTGATAGAAAACCTTTTGACCAACCTTATATACAGAAACATCTTTTTTAGGTTTATTTTCACTTTCTTTTTTATTTTGTTTTAAAAATTCTGATTTATTAAACAAAGGTTTAACTTGAGAAAAATCACTAGAAGAATAATTGCCATATTCTTGATTTTCATAATTAAAAGTTCTTTCATAGCCATTTTTATATTTATTGTAATTATTTTCAGTTCTATAAGAAGAATATCCTGAAAATTGCCTATCTGCATTATAACTTTTATTTTCACTTCTCTCAAGGGATAATAGTCCAATTTCTCTGCAAAAACGACTTGGATTTTGATATTGACTTTCTCTATACATGTATCTTTTTGACGCATAAGACAAAAATAATTTTTCTTCTGCTCTTGTAAGGGCAACATACATAAGGCGTCTTTCTTCTTCTAATTCGCTATTGCTATTTAGTGCCCTTGAAATTGGGAAAATTCCTTCTTCAAGACCTGTCACAAACACCACTTTAAATTCAAGCCCCTTTACTGCGTGAACAGTTGCAATTGTTACAGCACCACCTTGCCCTATTTCATCATTATCAGATTTCAATGTTATGTTTTCAAGAAATTCACCTAAGGTTGCGTTTTCATTAAGTGCTTCAAATTCTTTAACTGAAGATATAAATTGATCTATGTTCATAAGTCTGTCAAGATCTTCTTCATCTTTAGGGTTAAACGCAGCCCTAATTCCAAATTTTGTAATCACTTTTTCAACAAAATCTCCAAGTGGTTTTTGAGATATTATTGAAAGCTCGTTAAATGCCTCTATAAAACTTTGAAATTTTTTATATAAACTTAAGTTTTCTTTTATCTCATTAGACAAACAATTTTCAAGCAAAGATTTATCACTATTTATAAGTGCTAATTTTTCAATAGTTCCATCACCAATACCTCTTTTAGGGAAATTGATAACTCTAGCAAAAGAAACATCATCTTTAGAATTTACAAATAATCTTAAATAACCTATAAGAATTTTTATCTCTGCCCTTTCATAAAACTTAAATCCACCAAAAATACGATGAGGAATATTGTATGACAAAAAGGCCTCTTCAAAACTTCTAGAAAGAGCATTCATTCTCATTAAAACTGCAATATCTTTATATTCATATCCCTGACAAACTAATTTTTCAATTGTTTTAGCAACATAAACAGCTTCATCTCTTTCATCATAAGCGTTATATAATGTTGGTTTGTCGCCACCTTTTTTATCGGTCCACATATTTTTATTTAGTCTTGTTGTGTTATTTTTAATAACATTGTTTGCAATTTGAATAATTTCATTTGTAGAGCGATAGTTTCTTTCTAGTTTATAGACTTTAACATTTGGAAAATCTTTTTTAAAATTAAATATATTTTGAAAGTTTGCACCACGCCATGAATAAATACACTGATCCTCATCTCCAACTGCAAAAACATTCCCATGCACTGATGCCAGCATTTTTACAAGATTATATTGAACTGTGTTTGTATCTTGAAATTCATCAACTAAAATATATTCAAATCTAGTTGCATACTTTTCCAATATTTCAGGATTTTTTTTGAACAGTTCCATAGTTTTTAAAAGTAAATCATCAAAATCTAAAGCATTATTTTTCTTAAGTTTATTTTGATAAGACATTATATAGTTGCCAATTTTTCTTATATCATATTCATCAACATGAGTGCTGACATATTCCTCTAACGTTTGATTTCCGTTTTTCCAATTTGACAAATGATAAAGCGTCGCTTTTTTGATTTTATCATCACTTATTCCATATTCAGATAAAACATCTTTTAAGACCTTTTCACTATCACTTTCACTATAAATTGAAAAATCTTTTGTAAAAGGATAAAGAGCACTAATATCCATTCTTAAAATTTTTGCACACATAGAATGAAAGGTTGAAATCCAAACTCGGTCTGCTCCATAAACCATTTTAGAAATTCTTTCTTTCATCTCGCCTGCTGCCTTATTAGTAAAAGTTATTGCCAAAATATTATATGGATTTACTCTTAATTTTTCTATTAAATAAGCAACCCTATAAGTTAATAATCTTGTTTTTCCAGAACCTGCTCCGGCAGTAACTAAAACAGCACCTTCTGTTTGTTTTAATGGTAAAAGTTGTTCTTCATTTAATTCATTTTCATCGTAATTCATAGCAACATTATATAATGTTAAACAAAAAAAGTAAAATTTTTTTACTTGAAAATTTTTATCTTATGAATTATATTTTATTAAAAATAAACATTTTATTAAATTACAATAATTTATATGTTATCATTATGTAAAATAAAGAGGTAACTATGGAAGATGAAAAAGTTTTAGTTTTAGATGCCTATATCCCAAGTTTGACAGAATATAAAAATTTTGGAAGCAAATTTCCTGCCTTTTTAAGCGCAAAACCTTCAAAAGAAGCAATAAAACAAGGGGTATGGCAATCATCTGTTTATGATGGAAATGGCTATTATCCTTTAAGGACATTGGCTTATTCAAGCAACTTCTACTTTTGTGATAAAAATGGAAGTTACAACTTGGCACTTCCCTCTTACGATCCAATGAATTCTGGCGTAAGAATTGCTTTCCAAATCAAATATTCACCTGATTTGAAAATTTTAAGCACTTTAAAAAAGATAACCAAATCATCAAAAATTTATAATGAAGAATCAAAACAAGATGAATTTTATACTGGTGTTGCTCCAGTTGTAGAATTTGGTGGAAATAAATTTATTTGGTTAAATAAAGAAAAATGTGAAAATTATGAACAAGAAAACATGATTTTATGGTCTCTTGAACTTTTAGAAAAAACTAAACCTTTTAATGACAAATATATAGTTAAAGATTATGCATTTGCCTCAAATCTTTTAAAACAATGCTCTGACGTTTTAAAAAGAAATTGCACACCTGAGGAACTCAAAATGATAGTTGAAGTAAAATTATCAAGTAAAGATAATTATGAAAAAGCAATTCCTTTTATAAAAGAAAATTTCAATAATTATGATGAAGAAAACAATATTTAACTAAAAAATGCTAATTTTTTAATAAAATAAATAAAATAAATCGTTAAATTAATAAAAATAAATAAATTTTAAAAAAATCCTATAATTTTATAGGATTTTTTTTGAATACGCAAAAACATTATAATAATATGCAGAGAACTCCACCCTTACCTTCATTTACAATTCTAGCAAGTGTCTTTCTCATCTTTCTTTGTGCTTCAACAGGCATCATAACAATCTTAGAATTAATATTGTCGCCTACAAGACTAAACAAACTCTTTCCTAAAATATTTGTATCCCAAATAGCTTCAGGATCATTCTCAAACTGTTCAACAAGATTTTTTGCAAGGTCTTGACTTTGATCTTCTGTTCCAACAAGTGGTGTTACTTCCGTTTCAACATCTACTCTCATTATGTGCAAACTTGGTGCTGATGCTTTAATCTTAACTCCAAAACGATTTCCTTGTTTGATTATTTCTGGTTCTCCAAGTTCAAGATCTTCTCGTCTAGGTTCAACAATTCCATAGCCAGTTTGTTTAACTTCTTCAAGTGCTCCCTTAATTTTGTCATACTCAAGTTTGGCAACAGCAAGTTCCTTTATATATCCAACAAGTTCAAAATCATCTTTAATTTCATAGCCACACTCTTTAGATAAAACTTGATAGAAAAGACCTTCTTTAGGTATAACATTGAATTTTATAATTCCATCGCCAGCATCTATTGTTGAAACTGTAATAGGGTCAAAACAATTGCTTTCAGCAAAAGCAATCTGATTTTTGTTTGCATCGCTAAGTTTAAGCATATTTGAACCCATTTTTTTCATTTCTTGTGCAACTTCTGTGATTATATCGCTATTAAAATCTAAAGCCCTCATCCATTTTGGCATTTGAATTTGAATTGATTTGACAGGAAATTCCATTAAAATACTTTCAAAAACCTTATCAATATCTTCATCTTTAAGTTCAAGAGCATTTAAAGCAATTACAGGAACTTCATATTTTACATTTAATGAAGCTGTCAACTTTTTGTTTTCATTGCTGTTTGGATTTTTGCAGTTTAATACTAAAACAAAAGGTTTTCCACATTCTTTCATCTCGTTTACAACTCTTTCTTCTGCTTCAATATAATTACTACGAGGAATATCAGTAACAGAGCCATCAGTAGTAACAACTATTCCTATAGTTGAATGTTCCTTTATCACTTTGCTTGTTCCGAGTTCTGCGGCTTCTTCAAATGGCAACTCTTCTTCAGACCAAGGAGTTTTCACAAGTCTAGGTTTATCGTCTTCAACATGCCCCATAACCCCTTGTGCGAGATAACCAACACAATCAATCATACGGACTTTCATTTCTGCATTCGCTACTTTTATGCGAACAGCCTCATTTGGAACAAAATGTGGTTGTGTTGTCATAATTGTTTTGCCGTCAGCACTTTGAGGAAGCTCGTCAATAGTCCTTTCTTTCGCATTCTTTTCTGTGATATTAGGAAGAACTAATTTTTGCATAAAATTTGTAATGAATGTAGATTTACCAACTCTTACCGGTCCAACTACACCAATATATATATCACCATTAGTTCGTGATTTAATATCATCATATATTTCAAATTTTTCCATATATTGCCTCCATGCGACAAGATAATGTATGTTTGATTAATATGAAATATAACAGAAAAACGGACAAATTTTATAATTAAACTATGTTTTTATAGTATTTTTTGCTTATTTTTATTAAAAATAAAAATTGATAGAACAATAATTCTACCAATTTGTTTTTTATTTAAAAGTGTATTTTTGTTGATTTTTACATTATTTAATCTTTATTCAACCTCATTATCAACATCAAATTCACCGCTTAAAAAGTTGTCTTCTAATTCCCATACTCCTGAAGAACGATTTTCATTGTCACTAAATGAAACATATTGTCCTTTTTCAATCTTATGAAGTAAAAGACCAAATTGAGAAATACTTATTGGTTTTGGAGAATAAATTTTTGTTCCACTAAGATAAGAATATCCCTCCTGTCTATTAATTTCTCTTATTCCATTTGCCCTAACATCTCCATAAGATGGGTCTTTATAGAAAATATAATCTTTAGAATTTGCAGTTACAAAATTAACACCAACTAATGTTGATTCTGCCATGTTAAAAGCATCGTTTGAAGGTATGCTTGCCCTTTTTAAAGCATTGAAAACTGCTTGCATTGGTGCTTTTTTTATGCTTCCGTCTCTGTCTATATAATCTTTACAATATTTATATGCAAGTCTTTCAACTTTACTTGAAATTTGTTTATAATTCTGCATATCTATATCATCTACATAACAATTATCAATAATAAAATTCATTATATATTGTGAATGTTTATTTTCTTGATAAACATTATTTAAAATAAGGACTCTAATCTTATCTTTTCTCATAAATTCGTGTATTTTTAAAAATATTTCGCCATATTTACAGAGAAGTCTATCTTCTGAATTTGCTAAATCAATATTCTTGTTTTTGCTTTTCACCAAATCTATATATGCAAGAGTTCTTATAACATCTGAATCAAATGCAAAATAAACAGGTTTATTTTTTGTCATTTGTTTTCTCCTTTTTTACACGAACTTTGTTGTTTTTAATAAATTCTGCAAACTCTTTGTATTGTTCTTCTTTCGTAAGATTTTCTTTTTTTACAAGTTCATCATTTCTTTTCAGATCTTCAAAAAACTTTTTCTCGTCCATATTTTCTCCTTTATAAAAGGATAGTATAGATACAGCCTTTTGTCAATATTTTGAAAAAATTATAATTAAAGTTTATTTTAATAGTCGTAATTGGGTAAAAATTACTTATAAAGGTTTTATTTAATTTAGGTAATATCACTATATGTAAACTTTATAAAAAGTAAGAGATAACTTCAAATTATTAAAGTAATAAAAATATCAAATTGGAACATTATTGCCAAATTAAAGCAAAAGTTGTAGAAATATTTGTGAAGCTTTTCACAAAATAAGTAGAAGCTTTGGTAAAAACATTGAAATAAAAAAAATGCAAAACAAAGATAAGCAGATAAGAAATCCTGCAAAAAACACATAAAGTAATATGCGATAATACAACAATATATTGTAAAAAAAAGTGAAAAATTCATTGTAAAAGTTGAAAGACTAGAAAAAATTGTTTATTAATACAAAAACGGTTATGATTAATGATATTGATAAAACATAAATAAATATTAAATTTGCTGAATAGTCAAGACTTGTAAAACACATTGTTGAACCATTAAAGTTAAAAACTCCGAACGTGCCTTTTAAAATTATTAATAAAAAACACTTGTACTAAATTTCAAGTGTTTTTATAGCCTTAAAATAAGAAATTAAACTCTTTCCTTATTTTTTCTCAACTCTTAAAATATCTCCTGTTTTTAAATCATAAGGACAATTTATCTCAACAATTTCTTGCACTCTTTTTGCATCGTCAATATATTCACCAATTGAATTTTTAATTTTTTCAATTTTAATGGTTTTTAAGAAATTGTCATCACTGCTTAAAATTTCAAGTTCATCACCTACTTTAAATCTATTTCTCATTTCAACTTTGACTTTTCCATCTTTAGCATCTTCTACTACTTTTGCGATAAAAACATAAGTTTGTATAGGCATTGAATCTTCAAGATATTCTTTATCATCTGCGCCAAAATAAAACCCTGTTGTATATCTTCTATGGCTTGTTTTTTCAAGTTCATCATGCAATACATTATAATCTTTATAGCCGTCTAAGGCTCTGCGGTAAGCATTGACTACAGAAGCAACATAATAATCAGATTTCATTCTTCCTTCTATTTTTAAACTTGCAATACCAGCATCTTTTAATTCATCTAAATGATCAATCAAACACATATCTTTTGAGTTTAATATGTATGTACCTCTTGAATCCTCTTCTATTGGCATTTCATCTTGCCTGTTTTCTTCTCTGATATAATATTTCCATCTGCAAGCCTGAACACAAGCACCTTTATTGCTATCTCTTCCTGTTAAATAATTAGAAAGCAAGCATCTTCCAGAATATGATATACACATAGCGCCATGAACAAAGGCTTCTAATTCAAGTTTGTCTCCAATTCTTTTATGCATTTCTTTAATTTGATTAATATTAAGTTCTCGTGCAAGAACAATTCTTGTTGCCCCCATTGAAGCATACACATCTGCAGCATATGAATTGTTTACATTAGCTTGAGTTGACACATGAACATTTAAAGATGGAAAATTCTTTCTTATATATGAAATCATACCAATATCAGAAACAATCAATCCATCTACTTTTGCATCAACCAAAAGTTTTAAATAATCGTCAATTCCTTCAAAATCTTCATCATTTGCAACAATATTTAATGTTATGTAACCTTTTTTGCCATTTTTGTGAAGATAATCCATTGCCTTATAAATTTCTTCTTCATCAAAATTACCTGCAAAAGCACGCAATCCCAATTTTTTTCCAGCAAAATAAACTGCATCTGCTCCAAAGTGAACTGCAGTAACAAGTTTTTCAAAATTTCCTGCTGGTGCTAATAATTCCATTTATTCCTCCCTTAAAATTATAAATCCACATTTGGCTTTGCAGTTAAATCAAGTTCTGCAAGACCAAGCCCATCTTTCATAAGATAATAAGCCATTGAGCCTATCATTGCACCATTATCTGTGCAATATTTCAAAATAGGACTATAAAATTCAATATTATTTTCTTTGCAAGCAACACTTAATTTTTCTTTAAGGCGTGAGTTCGCCCCAACCCCACCTGCAACAACAAGTTTTTTTGATTCTTGTTGTTTGCATGCTTTAATTGCTTTAAAAGAAAGCTCGTCTGTTACACATTCTTGAAATGAACAAGCAAGATCAGCTTTATTTATTTCAACACCTTTCTGGCTTGCATTATGAACTAAATTTACAACTTCTGTTTTGACTCCACTAAAAGAAAAATTTAAAGTGTTCTTCAAACTATTAGAAACTACAAATTTATAATTATTTTTGCCAGTCTTTGCAAGTTTATCAATTTCTGGACCACCAGGATATGGAAGCCCTAAAACCCTTGCAACTTTATCAAACGCTTCACCAACAGCATCATCTACAGTCGTTCCAAGAAGTTTTATCTTGTTATAATCATTAACTTTTAATAATGCTGTATGACCACCACTTACCATAAGACAAACAAATGGAGGTGTCAACTCTTTATACGAAATATAATTTGCAGCAATATGACCATATACATGGCTTACTGCAATTAATGGTATATCAAGAGAATATGCAAGTCCCTTGGCAAAATTTACTCCGACAAGTAAAGCCCCAATAAGTCCAGCACCATAAGTAACAGCAATTGCATCAATGTCTTCTTTTTTAACATTTGCGCTGACTAATGCCTCTTTAAAGATATTGTCTATTGCTGTAATGTGATTTCTTGATGCAACTTCAGGGACGACTCCACCAAACCTTCTATGAATTTCTATTTGAGAAGCTATAATATTAGACAATACTTCTCTTCCATTTTTAACAACAGCAATACTTGTTTCATCACAAGATGATTCAATAGATAAAATAAGGACATCTTTTTTTGTCCTTAATTTATCAAATTTTTCTTTCATTCTTTCCATATATTCCATGCTTATATTATATCAAACCTAGAATTATAAAGCAACAACTATACAAAAAAAACAGGAAATTTTATTTTTGGCAAATGCAAAAACAGAAAATAATAAAAAAAATATAATAAAAATTATATAATAAAATTAATAACCAAATTTATTTGAAAAACTTTTCAATAAAAAATCAATTAATAATTTTAATTAATAAATGTTAAATTATAATAATATTGTAACTTTTTATATATTCCCCTATTAGATAAAGATTTTAAAGCATCTAATGCCATTGAATAATATCTTTTTATTTCTTCTCTTGTTCCGTTAAACTTTTCCCATACATCATCTTTAAAATATTTTTGGTCTAAATAAATACATCTTAAGTTTGAAAGTTTATCAGCACAATTTATTAATTTAACTTTTTCATCGCATAAAGCTAACCTTTGCATATGTAAAGTTTTTCTCTCAAGATAAGGAAGCTTTTTGTCTTCCGATTCAAATTCTACTATTTTTGCAATATTTTCTCCGAAAATTTCTTTAATTTCTTGATATGAAGTCCCTGTGTCTTCAATTACATCGTGCAAAATTCCACCTATTAAGGTTTCTTGATCAGCACCTTCTTCTCTTAAATATTGATATACTTCATAAGGATGAACTATATAAGGAATTTTTGTTTGTTTTCTAAACTGTTTTGAATGTTTTTCTCTTGCATAATCAAATGCTAAATCTATTTTTTTATTATCAATAATCATTTGCGTCTCCTTTTTACTTGTATTATAATGCAAAATATGATATAAGTAAAATATATAATAATTATACTTTTCATAATTATAACTTATAATATATTAGGAGAAATTATGAATAATAAGATCAATTTAGATTACTATAAAATATTTTATGAAGTTGCAAAAGAAGGAAATATTACCAAAGCTGCAAACAACCTTTTTATATCACAACCTGCAGTAACACAAACAATAAAGAAACTTGAAGATAATTTAAAAACAACGCTTTTTATAAGAAACTCTAAAGGTATGAATTTAACTAAAATTGGTGAAAAAATCTTTTCTTTAACAGAAAAAGGGCTAAAAACTTTTGAAAGTATTGAAAATCTTGCAAAAGATGAAAAAGAACTTACCTCTGGAGAAATTACAATTTCATGTGGCACAAATATTGCAAAAAAGATATTATTACCTTCAGTAGTTGAATTTAATTCTATATATCCAAATATATCAATAAAAATTGAAGATAATGTTCAAGCAGTTTCTTTTCAAAAACTTGAAAAAGGTGAAATAGATATTTTAATTTCTCAAAAAAATGATATAAACAAAAATTTAAAATTTTCACATTTATGTTATGAAAAATATGTTTTTGTAACAAAATATAGTGATGAATTGCTTAATAAAGTAATATTAATGGCTGAAGGAACTTACTCAAGACAAATATTTGATAACTTTATTAAGGACAATACCCTACAATTTAAAAATTCAATTATTGCAAATGGATACAACATGGCTATTGAATTATGCAAATCAGGGTTTGGAATAATGATTGCACCATATTATTTAGTTGAAGATTTGATAAAAGACAAAATCCTTAAAATCGTTTATAAAGATAAAAAAGTTGGAGATATTCAAGATTTTGGATTCTATACAAATGAAAATTGCTTAACAAAAATAACAAATGAATTTAGTAAAATATTAATTAAAAATAATAAATAAAAATTGATTATTTTATTTAAATAATAAAAAATAAAAATAATTTTGTTAAAATAAATAAAAAATGCTAATTTTTAGCATTTTTTTGTTTTTTTATTAAAAATCAAATTTTCTTTAAATATTCATTTATAAATTCTTGAATATTTCCATCCATAACAGATTGAATATTGCTGTCTTCATAACCTGTTCTATGATCTTTTACAAGAGTATAAGGACAAAAAACATAACTTCTTATTTGACTTCCCCACTCTATTTTCTTTATTTCACCACGAATTGCTGCAAGTTTTTCAAGTTCTTCTTGTTCTTCCTTTTCAACAAGTTTTGAATATAACATTTGCATTGCTGTTTCCTTATTTTGAACTTGAGAACGCTCAATTTGACAAGCAACTACAATTCCTGTAGGAATGTGTGTGATTCTTACAGCACTTTCTGTTTTATTAACATTTTGTCCACCTGCACCAGAAGAACGATAGGTGTCAATTTTTAAATCTTCAGGTCTAATTTCTATATTAGGTTTTTCTTCAATCTTTGGCATAACTTCAACACTTGCAAATGATGTATGTCTTCTTGCATTAGCATCAAAAGGAGAAATTCTTACAAGTCTATGAACACCCTTTTCTGCCTTTAAAAATCCGTATGCGTTTTCACCACTTACTTCAAAAGTTATAGATTTAAGTCCTGCTTCATCACCATTAATAACATCTAAAACTTTTAATTTGTAATCAGACTTTTCAGCATACATCTTATACATTCTAAACAGCATTTCAGTCCAATCCTGTGCTTCCGTCCCACCTGCACCTGCATGGAGAGTCATAATTGCATCATAAGAATCATATTTCCCTGTCAAAAGTGTTTGTATCTTTGCTTTTTCTACTTTACCTTCTAAAATATGAAGGCTTTGTTCTATTTCTCCATCTAAAGATGCATCATGTGTTTCTTCACTGAGTTCAACATAAGCCTTGCAATCATCATAACTATTCTGTAAATCTTTTAAAAGATCTAATTTACTTTCATAATGTTTAATCTTTTTGCCTACTTCCAAGACTTTTTTCTGATCTAAATAAAAGTCTTCTTTCATTTGCTCATTTTTTAAATCATTTAATTCTTTTTGACATTTATTTGGGTCAAAGACACTCCTTAATAAAATTAAGTTCTTCATTCATAGTATTCAATCTTTCTTTAACATTATCTAAAATCATAGTATTTCTCCTTTAAATTAACCATGTAATTATAACAAAATTTCAATTAATTTGCAACAATAAAATCTTTCACATTTCACCGGCAAACAGATTATATTGTTTATATATACTTATTTTTCTATATATACATATTATATATTGCCATTTTAATTATATTAAATAGCAAAATCTATTTTTAATTCTAAAAAGAAATCACACATTCTTTTTATTTAACATATATTACAATAGTGGTTTTACATCAAATAATAAAAGTAAAATCAGGAGGTTTAAAATGTCATTTTATATCAACAATACAAATCCATTCCGTCCTGGTCCTATGACAGGCAACCCAATGAATGGAATATGCGAAAAAGTTTTAATTGAAACTACAAAAGTTTTTGATGCTTGTGCATCTCAAGACACTGAAACTGGAATCGTTTTACCTGTAACATCTTTCAATCCTGCATCACCTGCACTTCCTTTAACATATATATCAGCACAAAACCAAATAGGCTCTGATGTAGTTGTAAGTGATATTGTTATTGAAAGAATTGATCAAACACCTAATTATGCTAATGTAAGTATGACAATTACAATTCCATTAACTGTAACATACAGAGATGCAAATGGCGTTGTTGGAACAGGAACATCAAGTATAACACTAAATAAAAGTGCTGTTTTATTTGTTCCACAACCATCAGTTACTCCTATTGAAATAAAAGCTAATGCAATATTTTCAAGTTCAATAGGAAGTTATACAGCTGAAAATACATTTACCGTTACAGGTTGCTTACAAGTAATAATAAAAGTTACTGCTGTAGTTGATATTTTAGTTCCATCATATGGATATCCAGTCATTCCACCATGTCAAGCTTGTCAAAATTGCACTGCCTGCCCAGGAGTAAATGACTTGCCATTATATCCAACTGCCGTAACAGGTCCAAGAGCATAAATAAACAAATAAACAAAATAAAAGACTTTAAAACAAAGTCTTTTATTTTTGATAATCATCATAAACAACATAATCGTAAACTTGTCCAAAACGAACAACAGCAAGTTTGCAAGTTAAATCAAAATCTATTTTACTTTGGTCAATTTCTGAAACAAAAGCACATTTACAAGTGTCTTGTGCCTTAGCAATAGGCCTTCCATCAACTCTTTGTTTATTGACTGCAATTGTTATATGTGGTTTTTCTATGTCAATAAAATCTGTCAACCTTTTATCTGCAAGTTTTATTTTATCTAATTCTTCCTTATCAACCAACAGCCCTTGATTAAGAACAACACCATCGCTATTTTTCAATTCACCATATCCACTTATATGAATCTTAAATTTTTGACCTAAAAACACATTATCTGGCAATAAGTTTTTATTTATTTCCCCTTTCCCTCTAAAATAATGACAAGTAATATGCATATTAGGTTGAATAGAAGCTATTAAAGAAATGTTATGTAAATCAAGAAAATCTTGAATCTTTTTTATATCTTCTTTTTCAATCATCAATCCTAAATACTCTATTTTTTCTAATTCAATACCTGTTTTCTTTAAAATACCATCTTCAATCATTTTTTATCCTTTTAAACTGTAAAAAAGCATTTTCTACAATACTTTGAATATTAAAATTCTTATTATATTTTCCATTTATATATATAAGATATTCAATATTCCCATCACCACCTGTAATAGGAGAATAAGCAATATCGCTAACAACAAATCCTAATAATTTAACAAAAACAACAAAATTTTCAAGTATTTTTATATGAATTTCTTTATTTTTTATAATTCCTTTATATTTTTTTGCAATTATAGGTCCACATTCAAACTGTGGTTTAAAAAGCAACATCATTTCTTTTTTGTCATTAAAAAGTGTTTTTATCGTTGGCAGAATTTTTGTTAAAGAAATAAAAGATAAATCTCCTATAACAATTTGGCTATCATTCACCAAATTTGCATTAAGATTTCTTACATCTGTTTTAGACAAATTCACAATTCTTTTATCATTTTTTAAAACATCTGCAAGTTGATTTTCACCAATGTCAACTGCGTAAACTTTTTTTGCATTATTTTCTAAAGCAACTTGAGTAAAACCACCTGTAGAAGCACCTAAATCTAAAACAACTTTATCATTAAAATCTAAAGAAAAAGCCTTAATAGTCCCCAGGAGTTTATATGCCCCTCGCGAAACATAATCTTTCTGCTTAATAATTTTGATTTCATTTGATTCATTTACTTCATAAGCTGGTTTATTGATAATCTTATCATTAACTGAAACCAAATTATTTTTTATTTTTTCTTGTGCTTTTTCTCGTGATATATTTAATTTTTCAGCAACATACTTATCTAATCTCATAACTAAAATATAACATAAAAAGAAAAAATAATGAAATTTATTTATAAAAATTTAACTTTTTTATCTTATTTCATTAAAAAAAACAGAAATTTTAGAAAATTTTTATAAATACAAAATTCCCTATAAATTTATTAAAAAAAAGATTATGTAAACCAATCATAATCTTTTTTTAGTAATTTTATTTTTAAAATAATTATTCAAGACTTACTAAATAATAGTAAACTGGTTGACCACCAAATGCTGCTGTAACTTCACAATCTGGATATTTTTCAGCGAGCTTTTCAGCAAGTGCATTTGCTTCTTCCTCTCTTATATCTTCACCATAGAATAATGTGATATTCATAACTTCTTCAGTCATCATTTTTTCAATTAAGGCTTCTGTAGTTTCAGAAACAAGTTTGCCTTTTGCTAATATAGCCTTATCATCAAGACCAATAATTTCTCCTACAGAAAGGTCAAATCCATCAACATGTGTATCTCTTACTGCATAAGTAACTGAACCAGATTTTACACCTTTAATTGTATCATTCATTGCTTCAGTATTTTCTTCTATGCTACCATCAGGATTAAATGAAATTGCAGCACTTATTCCTTCTGGTATTGAACGAGTTGGAATAATGATAAGATTTTTATTTGTTAAATCATTTGCTTGTTGAGCAGCAAGAACAATATTTTTATTATTTGGGAATACAAAAACATTTCTTGCGGGAACTTTGTCAGCAGCTGCTGCAATATCTGCTGCAGAAGGGTTCATTGTTTGTCCTCCAACAATGATTTCATCTACACCTAAATCTTTATAGATAGCAGACAATCCTTCTCCTGGTGCAACTGCAATCATGCCAAGTTCTTTTGTTTCTTCAACAGCAACAGCCTTCTTTTTGATTTCCCTATTTTGTTCACGCATATTTTCAATTTTTAAGTTATATAATTCACCAAGTTCCAAAGCATACTCAAGTGCTTTGTTAGGTTCGTTTGAATGAACGTGAACTTTAACCAAGTTTAAATCACCAATACAAATGACTGAGTCACCAATTTCACAGAGTTTTTCTCTTAATTTGTCAATATCTGCCTCTGTTGTCTTTTTCTTCATGTGTATAATCATGTATTCTGTGCAATAACCAAATTGAATTTCTTCAAGAGCATTGATGTCTGCAATAACATCATCAACTGTTTGAGGTTTTTTCTCATCTTCAAATTGAAATTCAAAATCTTCCTCACCCATAAGAAGTTTATAAAAACCTGTAAAGATTACAATAATTCCTCTTCCACCAGCATCAACAACACCTGCTTTCTTTAAAACAGGAAGCATTTCTGGGGTTTGTTTTAATATTTCCTCACCTGTTTCAAGAACCTTTTTTAAGAAAACTTCAAAATCATCACATTTCTTTGCAACATTAGCAGCATTTTCAGCCATTACACGTATAACTGTAAGAATTGTTCCTTCCTTAGGTTTTGTTACTGCCTTATAAGCAATATTGGCACCTTCTTGCATTGCCTTTGCAAAAACTTTTGTAGTGATTTCTGAATACTTTGCTGTTTCAGAACAAAAACCTTTGAAAATTTGAGAAGTTATAACACCGCTATTCCCTCTTGCACCTTTCAAAGCACCTTTAGCAAAAGCATGGCTTAGTGAATCAATATCGTTACTTATACATTGAGAAACTTCGTTGACTGCAGATTTCATTGTAAGAAACATATTAGTCCCAGTATCACCATCAGGCACAGGGAAAACATTTAAAGAATCTACATATTTCTTGTTTTGTTCAAGAAGGCCAGCACCAGCCACTATCATCTTACGGAAGGTTGCTCCGTTTATAGTCTTTATCATAATTACATTTACTCCTAAACTCTCACACCGACAACATGAACATTGACAGCATCAACAAGCATACCAGTGAAATATTCAACGCTATACTTGACTGCTTTACGCAAAGATTCAGCAACTGCACTAATAGAAACACCGTATTTCAAAATACAGTAAACATCAATATAAATTCTGTTGTCTATATGATTTATCTTAATACCTTTTGAATAAGGTTCTTTTTTTAATAATTCTCTCGCGCTATCTGCAATAGACTTAGAAACCAAGTCAACAACACCATAACAATCAAGTGCAGCATAACCGGCGACAGCCCTAATAGAACTGTCGGAAATAGATATATTGCCATAATAATTGTTTGTATCTACTGTCAACTTAGCCTCCTCTGGTAGAGATATTTCGCCTTATATATAATACTATATAAATAAAAAAAAAACAACAAAAATCTTATAGATTGAGTATTTTTTTTATAATTTGCCGTCATTTGAAAATAAATTATTTAAAAAAGGTTGATTTTTAATAAAAAAAATGATATAGTAGAGTGCATGGAAAAATTAGAAATTTATGGAGGAAATGACAATGAGCAGAGTATGTGAAATATGTGGCAGAGGCAAAATGACTGGCAAACAAGTTTCTTTCTCAAATAAAAAATACAACAGAACTTATGAACTTAACCTTCAAAAAACAGTTGTAAATGTTGACGGAAAAGAAAAAACTGTTACCGCTTGCACTAAATGTATTAGAAACGCTAAAAAAGCATAGTGTTATAATTTGCTTTCTCTTAAGCATCAAATGGTTTGATGCTTTTTTTATAACTATTATCTTAATAAAAAAGGAGACTTGTTTTAATTAGTCTCCTTTTTTATTACTACATTGATGAATAACCAAGTGCTTGGATTTGAGATATACTTGTGACTTTGTCTCCTGCTGTTCCTATCCAGGTAAGTCCTGTTGGCAACGCCCTTCCACTTGACACTACCCAGTTTTTAAATGTCCCTGCATAATATCTCTTTGCAATCACTGATTGTTTTTGATATGTATATAAACAACTATCTACACTTACTGTATTGTTGTAATATGCTGTATCTAAACTTGTCTCTCCTATACTGTCGTT
>CALWRN010000014.1 GCA_944383975.1 uncultured Clostridia bacterium
AACTTTACCGACACAATACCCCTAAAAAACCGTGATACAATGTTAAAAGAAGTTGATTCGGTTAAAGAGGAAGTAAACAAGCAGTTAGAACCTGCTTTATTAAAAGGTTCTGTTTCGTATAAAAAGGAATGCTCTCCACCATAAAAAGTCTAAATTTATTTTAGGCTTTTTATTTTTTTATTCATTAATTAAATTTATATAAATTCCCCTTTTTATCAATAATATTTATTTTATTAGGTTTTATTTTATAATTCTGATATAATAATTTAGCAATTAATTATTAAAAACATAATTTATAGAAAGTAAAGGGTTTACAAAATGATAAGAAAATCTGTTATAATAACTGGTGCTTCTGGAGATATTGGCTATAGCATAGCAAAAAAATTTGCTTCACATGGCTATGATATTTTCGCAACATATAATAAAGGAAGCATAGAAAAAGTTAAAAAGTTAAGCAATGAATATAACATTTCAGTTTATACAAAAAAAATGGATTTATGTTTGTATGATGAAATAAAAGAAACTATACAGGAAGCAATTAACACATGTCAATATATTGATTGTTTGATTTGCAATGCAGGAACAAGCATTTCTGAAAAATTACTATGTGATACCAGTGTTGATGAAATATACAAGCTTATAAATACAAACTTTACTGGAACAGTTCTTTGTAATAAAGAAATTTTAAATCATTTCATTAAACACAAACATGGAAATATAATAAATATATCTTCAATATATGGCTTGTATGGAGGAGCATGTGAAGTTGTATATTCTGCAACAAAAGCAGGAATAATAGGATTAACAAAAGCACTAGCTCAGGAATGTGGTAACTTTAACATTAGAATAAATGCTGTTGCCCCTGGATTTATAGAAACAAAAATGACTTCTTGCTTTAATGATAATGATAAAAAAAATATTATTTCAGAAACTCCCCTCCAACGATTAGGCACATGCGATGATATTGCCAACACAGTTTATTTTTTAGCAAGTGATGAATCATCATTTATAACAGGTGAAACAATACTTGTATCTGGAGGAGCAATTAAATATAATTAAAAAACTTTGCAATGTATGCAAAGTTTTTTTTTAAAAATCATAATCACTTGGATTTGCTTTATTGTCATCAGAATAAAAATCAAAAGCTTTCATAATTTCGTTTAAATCTTCCTTTGGATTTACAGCTTCCTTTATATCAAAGCCATTAGATTGTATTTTTATTGACTTAGGTTGTTTTTCTTCTGGCTTAGTATTTAAGAACTTTTCTACCAATGTATCATAATTATCATTATCATCTAACTTCATTGATGTAACAGGCTTTATCTGACTAGGACGATCATATCCCCTATCAACCCTTTCTATTCTTACTTCTCTTGGTGCTTCTTGAACTTTCTTCTCCTGCATCTTGCTAAGCAATATTCTCATAGGATCATTCTCTGTTCCTGTGCTTATAATTTCATTTTTTTTCGCCTCAGTATTATGTAAAATATTCTCAATGTCACCAATCAATTTTTTGTATGAACTATTGTTTAATAAGTTTGGATATTTTTCATTTAGATCATATAAAAACTCTTGAAGTTGAAAATAAATCATTCTTAATTGTTCACCTCTTAAAACTTCAATATTTCTATTTCCCTCTGCTTGAGATTTTTTAAAAGATTCAAGAACTGACATTATATTTTTTTCTCTATTTATTATATCTGCAGATTTTTTCTTTAAATCAAGCATTTTTTTCTCTGCTTCTAAAACTTTTAATCTTTCATTCATCAAAGCTTTTTCATGCTCAGATTTTAGTGATGCAATATAATTATCAACTTCTTTTTTATTATAACCATTAAACTCAGTAGAAAACATTTCAAACTCCTATTTTAAAGTTAAAAACTTACTTAATAATAATAACACAATAATCAATATAATTGCAAGAAAAAACCAAATTGAAATTAATTTTATAATAAAAAGTAGTATTGCAATAGTTACGAAAAATAGCGATAAAGATAGAAAAAATTGAAATTGTTGATCATAAATAAAAAACGTAAAGAAAGATGAACATGTGAACGACATTGATATAAAAACAGGATACATGATCATTATATTTTGACTAATACATAAAGCATAAAAAGCACCTATACAAAATAATAAAATACCAAAATAACAAGCAGAATCTAACGAAAACAGAAAACTCTTTATTATTAAGTGTGATCCTAAAAATATACAAAAGCTAAAGAACCACATATTGGGCAAATTAAAAATGACTATTGATAAAATAGTTAAAATAACAAATAAAAGCATATTTATTATAAAAGACAACCTTAACAATGTTGTCTTTTTTATTTTTAAAATATACCCTCTCATATATTTATTATTGTTGTTTATCATCAAAATTATTCTGATTGATCATATTTTCTTTATCTTCCTTTTGATTTTCTGTATTTTTACTTGTTTTTCTCTTTATTTTTGTTAAAAGAGAACTTATATTAAATGTTTTTTTTGTATGATTTTCATTATCAGTTAATTGATTACTATCTTTTTTTTTGTTTCTTTTCTATTTTCCTTTGTTCACGCAATATTTTTTTCTCTTCTTTTTTATTTGCAATAGAATTATTGTAATCAACAACAAATTGTGAAAAATTCATTTCAACCAAGTCTTTCATCTTTCCATTTTTATGAAGAATGTAAGTTGTGACCAAAACTGCAAGACCAACAATAATTAAAATTATACTTAAAAGTTGAGAAACTTTTATTGCTCCCAAGTAGAGACTGTCACCTCTCATTCCTTCAATCCAAGCTCTTCCACAGCCATAAATAATCAAATATAAAGCCATAACAGCACCTCTTTGTTTTACATGGCTTTTCCTCAAAATTAACATTAATACTACAAATCCAATTAAATTCCAAAAACTTTCATAGAAGAAAGTTGAGTATCTCCATACACCATCAATTTGTGTTGAAATTGGAAACCATTGCAATGATTTATTTACAACTTCTACTCCATAGCAACAACCCGCAAAATAGCAACCAATCCTACCTATTGCTTGACCTAAGATCAAACTTGGTGCTGCAATGTCAGCAACATCTAAAAAATTCTTTTTATGAATTAAGCAATATAATAAAACCCCTATAGCTCCACCTATAACACCACCATATATTGCCATTCCACCATCCCATATACGGAAAATTTCACCAAAAGAATAATTATGTTCACTAAAAATAACATAATATAATCTTGCACCTATTATAGCCAAAGGCAAAACATAGCACGCAGTGATTATTAAATCATCAGTTTTTAATCCTCTATATTTAGCATTTTTGCAAGCCACAAAAACAGCTAACGCCATAGCACATGCAATAATAAATCCATAATAAGTTATTTCCAAACCAAAGAATTTAAAAAATTTATCATAAAATCCAAACATACATTTATTATAATCATTTGTATAAATAAATGTCAAATATAATTTCAATTAACCAGCATAAAAAAACAAATCGCCTTTTAGAGATTTGATACTCACACTTGCGATTTGTTTTTTGTAAAATAATTTTGAATTATTTTACATTCTTATTATTTGTTATTTATTTATTTTTATTCTTATATTTTATATTTTTTTTGAAATTTTTAGCACTTCATTTACGAGGAATTTATCATTAATATCTAAGCTATTATAACATATAATCAATGTACAATTAGTTGACTTATAAGCCCTTCCTAATGTTAATAATTTTCTAACTATAACTAAACTTTGTTCGGTATAATCTTTGTTATCTTTTGCAAAACACTCATTTACATTTCTTAAAACATCAATAATATCAGTGATAAACAAGACCACTTTTTCTCCTGAATTAAGAAGTCTTTGACAATAATTGATTGCATCAATAACTACATTAAAATTTTCCATACATTTAGTTCCATAAACTGTTGTAAAATTTTCAATGTATTGTTCATTTTTAAACACAATTTGATTCTCAAAAGATGTATTTAATCCTAAAACAATTAGTTTCAAATCATTTTGTTTGCAATATTTAACTAAATTATTAAAGTTATCATTTTCATAGATGTCTTCTTCTTTTTCATAAGCATTTCTTCTGCCTATTTTAGCACTGCCACCAGCAAAATCAAAGGCATCATTGCAAATTATTTCTTCACCCTTTTCAATTATTCTAGGCATATACTTATCTGCTGGAACATCGTCTATAGAAATTATTTTCGTTGCTTCATATTGATTGTCACTGCAAAGCCCAACCGCTTCAACCTTAACTTTGTCTCCAGAAATTAATTTTTCATAGTTTTCTATGTCACTTTTAATATAAACCCATTTGTTTAAATTTCTATCATAAAATGTAAAATAGCCATCACCACTTCTTATGATTCCATCAAATATGCCATTTTCTGAATTATTATAATCTCCAAAACTTGGCAACTCTTGTGCAAATGTCAAAAGTGATTCATATTCAAAAGTATCTGAATTTTTAGCATTTTCACTTGTCATTGAATTAACAATTTCTTCAATTGATGAAAGTTTTTTGTATGGACGTCCTTTTCTTTTTCCTGCATGTTCTATACTTTCACCATTTTTTAAAATATTTAAAATTAAATCTATCAATTCATCTCTTTTTTTTGTTGTAGGAGATGCAATACCAAGTTCCCTAGCAAGCCCCCTAAGTTCAAAAACGCCTAGTTCCCTTACCATGAACTCCTTTTGCTTCTCGCCTTTGCTATTTTCATTTATCATTTGTTTCTCCTTGAGTTTTTAAAATTCTAATCTAGTATATACAATTTGTCAACTATTTTTCACCAAATCGGAATAAAATTGGTTATTATACCAATAACAATTGCAAGTGCGTATTGCATGAAAGTTATTAAAATATTCATTCCGACTTTTTTATAATTTGCTGTAAAAAGAACTATTAAACCAACACCTGCACCTGCCGTTAAACCGGCAACTAATGCTGGAAATAATAATACACCTTCCATAAACATTTCAACTAAAAATACTGAAGCTGCACAATTTGGAATCAATCCTATTAAACTTGCCATTAATATTTGAACGTATACATTACCAGTAAAGAACTTTTGCAATGGTTCTAGTCCACCACAATAGCCTCTTATTAAATTTATTATCAAAGTTGCTGCAAATACATAAGCTATAATTATTGCTGTATGCTTTAGTGCATCTAAGAAAATATTTGTCGCACAACAATGTGAATGTGTGTGGTCATGTCCGTGTTCATCCTCGTGTGCATGATCACATTTAAATCTACTTTTTTTATGTTTATGATTACAGCAATCCACGTCTATTAAATCAATATTTTCTTCGCCATTAGTATTTTCTTGTGAATGTTCTATAGTATTCTCGCAATTTTCAGAAATTGTTGATTCATTTATGCTTATATTTTTTTCATCAGTTTGATGATTATCGTGCCCATCAATATGTTCATGTTTATCATGGTATTCATTTAAAACTTGTTGTTTTTTTGAAAACAGTCTTATCATTCCATCAATGATATAACCAACAATAATTCCATAAATAACCTTAATTGCTATTAAAATTAATAATTTAGGAATAAATTCAGGCTGTGAAATCATAAGAGGAATCGCTTCATCACTTGTGGCAATAAAAACTGCAATCAACGTTCCTAAAGTTATTATTTTTTTTGAATATAACTGACTCATAACAGATGAGAAACCACATTGAGGTATACAACCCAAAAAAGCACCAATAACAGGCCCCGCTTTATTGGTGCGATGTAAAATTTTTGAATATTTTTCATTATCATTATGAGCAAAATAACTAACTAAAAGATATGCTAAATATAATACTGGAATAACAAGTAGCGTATCTTTAACTGCATCCCATAATCCATCAAGAAATATTTCCATTGTTCCCTTCTTAAACCGTTAAATTATACTACAAAAAGCCATAAATAACAAGTAGAATTAAAAAATAAAGTATGTAAAAACCATACTTTAATTTTTATTTGTCAATTTTATTTATTTTGTATGACCACTTATATTAATTTTCTTCTCCCTTAATATCTTCAAATTTAACTTGCCTTGTTTTCTTTTTATGATTTTTTTCTTTTAATTGTGTTTCTTCCTTTGGAGAAGTCTCTTCAGAAACATTTTCTAAATTATTTTCATTTTCTGTTTTTTCAGTTGTGGTTTCTTCTAATTTTTCTGTTTGCTCTTCTTGTTTTGCACCTAAATTTTCTTCCAGTTTCTCTCCTTCAAGAGCCTTTTCTTTTTCTTGTTTATATTCACTCATTCTTTTTGCACTTTCCTGAGGAGAATAAAGTATGATTGTTTGTTTATTTTTATAACCTATCTCACCATTCATATTTGCGGCAATTAAACTCTTACCAACCATTTCGTCAATTTTGCCATTATTGAATGTTGAAACTTCACTATTATCAGCAAACAATTTTATTTGTCCATGATTCATTGTCCCTATACGGCTATCATTTAACAAATATGTGATATTCCCATCAAGCATGCTTACTAAATGTGCATTATCAATAATACCTGTAATCGCACCTGTAATCATAGTAACAATTCTTGCTTTATTTCTTACAAACATAACTTCTCCACTTGTTAAAGTAGCAAGTTCTGCTTTGTCGTCAACAAAGCGAATGAATCCTCCATTCATTGTTCCAATCATTGCTTTTCCCTTTACATAATCTATTAGGCAAGTGTTAATAGTTGTAATTGAAGCCTTTCCGCTTACAGTGGTAATTCTTCCACTTTTAAATAAGCCTATTTTCGCTTTTCCTGTTAAAAGTTCAATATCTCCATTTTCAACCATTTGAAGTTTTGCTTTCCCAGAAATTTCTTTAAAAGAACAATCAAAACTTTCAAGAACAACTACATTCCCTGATAAAGATACATTTTGACATTTATTTAAAATATGGACACCATTTGTCAAAGTAAAATTTGATTCCTCATCATGTATAATTGGATCAATAACTTTTTCTTTGCCCTTAAATAATCCCATCTTATGCCTCCACTATATAATCATACCATATAAAATAAAGGTATGCAATTAAAAAATAAAAAATTATAAAAAAATTATTCATTATTGCAATTTATTTCAAAATTATAATGCTTTTTTACCTTGTTTTTAGTTGACTTATCAACCTGAAATTCATATAATAAATGGGTATGTTTTAAAGCAAGCGAGGTCTATAATGAATTTAACTTTTATAAATATAATGGTTCTAATAAGGAAGCAACTGCAAAGATATCTAAATGAAGAGTTTAAAACCAAAAATCTTAAAAGTTCTGAAATATTTTTAATGCAAATACTTTATCGCGATGGTGAAAAAAGTCAAATTGAAATTTCTAGAATTTTTGAGTGCGACAAATCTCATGTTCATAGAATAGTTAATAAACTTATTGACAAAAATCTTATAGAATATTCGGATGATAACAAATTATCCAAAAATTTAAAACTTAAGTTAACCGATGAAGGGAAAATATTTTCAACTAAAATAGACAGCGTTATAAAACAATGGCATAATAAATTATTGCAAGGTATAGAGCCTGATGAGCTTAAAATTGCAAGAAATGTTATGAAAAAATTATTAAAAAATGCTAATACATTAAAAGAAACGGAGTTTAAAAATGCTTAATTTATTTAAATATTTAAATTGGAAAGAATGGATTTTATTAATCTTGGCACTTGGTGTAATTGGTGTTCAAGTATGGTGCAACATATCACTACCTCAATGCACACTTGAGATAAGTGAATATTTACAAATGCCAGATATATCAGCTTATTGGTCAGACATAGTTATCACATGTGTTAAAATGCTCTCTTATGCACTTGGAGTTGTTCTCGCCGCTATAATTGCAAACTATCTTGCTTCATATATCGTCACCAACCTTCTTGCAAGGGTTCGTGGTAAATTATTTAATAAGGTAAATAGTTTTTCAGCCACAGAAATAAATAAATTTTCAATACCTTCTTTAATTACACGCTCAACAAATGATATCACTCAACTTCAACAAGTTTTAACAACATTTATCACACTAGGTCTTAATGCACCTTTAACTGCAATTTTAGCTATAATTAATATTGTTGATATTTCTACAGGAAATTCTGCAGCACAACTTTCTTGGGTTAATGTTATTTCTGTAATTGCTATATGTATTCTAGTATCAATTATTGTTTTTGCAGTAGTTCCTAAATTTAAAACAATACAAAAATCTACAGACAATTTAAACTTGGTAACAAGAGAAAACCTTACTGGACTTAAAGTCGTAAGAGCAAATAGTGCAGAAAAGACACAAGAAGAAAAATTTGATAAAGTTAATAATAAATTTTCAAAACTTGAGTTATATGTAAACAGAATTCTTTGTATGATTGAACCAAGTTTGTCTTTAATCATGCAAGGAACTTCACTTGCTATTGTATGGTTGATAGGTTTTCTTGCTGGTGAAAACCCTTATCTCCTTACTGTAATGAGTGCCTTTACACAATATTCAATATTTATTATCATGAGTTTTACTTCCCTTTCTATGTTATTCATGTTTGTTCCAAGAGGAATTGTTTCAGCAAGACGTATAAATGAAGTTTTAAATACTGAAATATCTTTAATTGATGGCGAAGGAGCAACACCTGTAGAACAAGGAACAATATCATTTAAAAATGTATCTTTTAGATATCCTGATGCAGATGCCGATGTTCTTGAAAATATAAGTTTTGATGTTAAAAAAGGCGAAACAGTTGCTTTCATTGGTTCTACGGGAAGCGGAAAAAGTACACTAATAAATCTTATTCCAAGATTTTACGATTGCTCTGAAGGAGAAATTTTGGTTGATGGAATAAACGTTAAAAACTACACTCAACATCAACTACACGATCTTATTGGATATGTTCCACAAAAAGGAATTCTCTTTAGTGGTTCTGTTGCAGATAATATAAGATA
>CALWRN010000015.1 GCA_944383975.1 uncultured Clostridia bacterium
ATACAATCCAATATAGGTTTATTCGGATATACAGTTGGTGCAGAGATAACAGGAATATATTTAACGAATGCAATAATTTATGGAAAAGAAAATGTAGGATTGTTGGTAAGTAATGCATCACAAACCAGGATTAATTCAAACATAATAGAAAATAGCAGTATATATGCAAGTGGAAATTTTGGTGCAATTGCAGGGAAAATAGCAAGTGGTGAGATTAAATATAATTTAGTTTACATCACATCAAGTGGTGGAACAAGCACAAGTGGTTTATATACAGGCTCAACAACTTTAGCAACAAATCTAATTGCGAACAACGGATCAAGAAGTAAGGTAGGAACAGATGACTTATCAGGTTGGGGAATGGTGTTTAATAGACTGCTTCCTTCTTCAATATCATGGGGTGCCAAGGTAACAGAAATAACGATAAATGATCTAAATAATTGGATTAATAAAATTATAAATTGATTTTATAAAAAAAAAGAAGGTGAAAACCTTCTTTTTTATTAATGACATTAATGACAAATTATTACGCCTTTTTCAAGAGCATAGTAGGAACATAATCCTCCCATTGGCAATATTCTAATATCTTTAAAATTGCATTTTTTCTCAACGTCTTCTTTAATTTGTTTTGCTTCATTTTCTGCAAAGCAATGTGTTATTATTAATGTTTGCTTTGAAAAATCTTTTGCTTTTTCAGAAATCATTTGAACAAGTTTAGAAAAAGCATTTTTAATACCTATTATTTTCTTTGCCATTTTAATTTCGCCTTCATGTGCAACACAAATAGGTCTTATAACAAGTTTACTAGCAATTAAACCAGCAATTCTACTCATTCTTCCATTATTTACAAGATTGTCAAATTTTTGCAATATAAAATAAAGGCTTCTTTCATCTCTATATTTTTCTATTTCAGTTTTAATCTCTTCATAAGAAAGCCCATTATTAATAAGTTCAACAAGTTTATCAACGATTAATATTTCAGTTCCACTGACTGCCTTTGAGTCAATAACAAATACATTGTCTGGTTTTGAATAATCTTGTTTTGCAACTACTGCAGAATTATAACAGCCAGAAAGTTTTGATGTGATTGTTACAACAAAAGTATATTCTGCATTATCAAATTCTTGTAAAAAACTTTGCGGAGCAGGGCAAGCACTTGAATTTTTCTTTGATGCATGCATTGCTTTAAGCATTTCTTCGCAATTTAAGTCATCGTTATCTACATATTCAGTATCATTAACATTTATAGTTAAAGGAATAACCTTAAATCCTATTTTTTCATCTTTTATATAATCACTTTTTAAATCTGACGCACTGTCAACTAATATTTGATATTTCATCATATAATCTCCATATTTATTTTTCAAACAAACTCCATAAAAGGAAATAAAGGAAATTAAAATTCATGTTTGATCATTTTTAGTATATATCTTTATTTATAAAAAACAAAATAAAATTTATTAATTTATATTTAAAATAAGAAAAAAATGTTAATAAACGACATATTTTGTTATTTATATAGGTCTAATTAAAAAAGTTTTATTTGTTTTAAAAAATAATTTTATATTTAATATTATGAAGATAGTTTTTTTATTATTCTTGAGAATGGGAAGATTTGTTAATATATTTTGCCATATCTGAAGCAAGTTCAATTTTGCCGTATTTTTTATTTATATCATTTAAAACATTTGAAAAATCTTTGTTATTATCATCAAAGAAAGATAATTGCTTTACAAGAGAGCTAGAAAGTGAAGATGCTCTAAGCCTAATCGCACGGACAGGGTAGTCATATTTCCAAATTTTATCTGCAATGTCTATGGCATATTTTGTAAGATTTTTAATAGAATTTGTAGGGGGTATTTTTGTGCTTTTATGAAATGTTTTTAAGTTTTTATTTTTTATTGTAATAGAAAGGGTGTTTGCAAAAAGTTTATGGTTTATTAAACGAGCTGAAACTTTTTCAGCTAAAAAATATATTACTTTTTCAATATCTTTTTTTGTAACAATGTCTTTTGTAGTTGTCGTCCCATTTCCAATACTTTTAGGTGGAGGCAATTTATAATAATCAAGCACAGGAACAAAGCGCTTTGCTGTTAAATCTTGTTTTAAATTTAATCCAACAATTCCCATATTATTTTTAAGAAATTGGTCATCAAGTTGAACAAAGTCGCCAATTGTATTGACATCTATTGCTTTAAATCTTTTTTCAAGTCTTCTTCCAATGCCAATTATTGAGTTTAGTGGGAGATCATAAGTTATTTTTTTATAATCTTTAAAGGATATTTCTGTTGTATAGTCAGGTTTGCGTAAATCAGAGCCAAGTTTTGCAAATATTTTAGAAAAACTTACACCAACAGAAACAGTTAGATTAAATTCTTTTTTAATTTTTTCTCTTATTTCATCAGCAATTTCTTTTCCAGTTTTGTGAAGATATTTTTCACAACCAGTGATATCAAGCCAACATTCATCAAGCCCTAAAGGTTCTACAAAATTTGTATATTGAAGATAAAAATTTGCTAAAGCTCCACTTATCTCTTCATACAAATCATAATGTGGTGGAAGACAAACGAGTTGTGGGCATAGTGCTTTTGCTTCGCCGATTGTTTGTCCTGTTTTAACCCCATATTTTTTTGCAATTTCATTTTTTGCAAGAATAATACCATTTCTTTTTTTAGGATCACCTGTAACTGCAACTGGTTTATCTTTAAGATTTGGATTATTCAAACATTCAAATGAAGCAAAAAAATTATTTACATCAGAATGTAAAATAACTTTATCTTTTATTTGATTTGTTTCTTCCATTTATTGTATAATTGGCTATAAGTAGGATATTTATGCAAGATATAACAAAACGAAAAATAAAGTCATTTAAAAATTATTATTGTGATGCTTTGTATTGTTCGCTTGGAGAATTTTTTGATAGTGAAACAATAAGCCAAATTTTAGAAAATAAGATGCTTACCAGCCAGCAAATTAAAATATTGTGCGAATATGCAGTTATAAAAAACAAAATGGCAGGAGTTAGTTATCTTAATTTAAAAGTCCCAGATTTTGGCAATGCGGTGGAATTGTTAGAAAAATATGAAATGAAAGGCCATGAAATTGTTTCAGCAAATTTAATGAATTGTATGCCTTCAAAAGCATTAGTTGGTCAACGACTTATGCTTGAAGTTGAAAATTTGCTTGAATATAATGAAAACTTTTTATCTGATTTATCTGATTTATCAGCAACGGCAGGGATTCCATTAATTTTCAGTTTAGGACAAGATTTAGAAGAAGTGGGAAAGATTGTAAACAAATTCAATTTGTCACCAGTACAAACGCTAGAAAGTTACGGATTTTTAGATAGAGAATGTTATGTAATAGGCTTAAATTTTATTGATAAGGAAGATCAAAAACTTTTAAAAGATTATAATGTTACTTGCATCTTTTCTCCTTGTTGCGATGGTGAAGAAGGAAGAGGGGCAATAAACCTATATAATTTTGTTTATAATGAGTTAAAATTTGGCTTTTCAAGTAGAAAATGTTATAATGTTGATATGCTTAAAGAGTGCTATCTTGCAAGAGTAAATACTTCAAATTTGATGTATGAAAACGATTTAATAGATATAGAAAATTTACTTTCAGCAGTAAGCGATGATAATCTTATTGAGATTGATTGGGATGAATTGTCAAAAGATGAAAATATTTTAAATCAGAATATTAAGATTAACATAAAGGAATATGAGCATATACGAAAAGAAACTAGAGAAGTGATTAAAAATTTAAAGGAGAAAATATAATGAATTTAGTTGATACACTTGCACAAGAATTTGGGCTTAAACAAGAATACAGCCAAAATATTATCAATCTTCTTGATGAAGGTTGCACAATACCATTTATTGCCAGATATAGAAAGGAAATGCACGGAACTTGCGATGACCAAACTTTGCGTGCTTTTGCTGATAGACTTAAATATTTAAGAAATTTAAATGACGAGAAAGCAAAGGTAGAAAAGGCAATTACTGAACAAGGAAAATGGACGGAAGAATTAAAAGTTGCTCTTGAAAATGCTAAAACAATGACAGAGGTTGAAGATATTTATAGACCTTATAAACCAAAGAGAAAAACAAGGGCTTCTGTTGCTATTGCAAAAGGTCTTGAAGGTCTTGCTGATATACTTCAGGCACAATCAAAAAGTTATGAAATTGAAAAAGAAGCAGAAAAATATATTAAAGAAGAAGTTCCAACTGTTGCAGAAGCTATTGCTGGGGCAAAAGATATCGTTGCTGAAAGAATTTCTGATAGTGCTGACTTAAGAAAAGAGTTAAGACAATTAATAGAGCAAAAGGCAACAATTGAATGTGAACTTGTTGAAAATGAAAATAGTGCAACCTATGAAACTTATGCAAACTTTAAACAAGAAGTAAGCAAAATTCCAAGCCATAGAATTCTTGCAATCAATAGAGGGGAAAAAGAGAAGTGCTTAAAAGTAAGCATAGTTGTAAATAGAGAGCTTGCCTTAAACATTATTAATAAGTATTTCAAGAAGAATAATCCAGATACCGATAAACTTATGGAAGAAACTATTGAAGATGCTTATGATAGACTTTTATTCCCATCACTTGAAAGAGAGTGCAGAAATGATTTAACTGATAGGGCAGACGAACAAGCAATTAAGATGTTTGAAGTCAACTTAAAACCATTATTAATGGAAGCTCCACTTAAAAATAATATAATTTTAGGATTAGACCCAGCCTATAGAACAGGTTGTAAAATTGCAGTTATTGATGTTAATGGAAATGTGTTAGATACAGCAGTTGTCTATCCAACACCACCACAATCAAAAACTGAAGAATCTATTGAAAAACTTAAAAAACTTATAGAAAAATATAGAGTTGATATTATTTCTATTGGAAATGGAACTGCATCAAAAGAGGCAGAGATTTTTGTTGCCGAACTTATTAAGCATGTTTCAAGACCTGTAAGTTATGCAGTTGTAAGTGAAGCAGGTGCGTCAGTTTATTCAGCATCAAAATTAGGTGCAGAAGAATTTCCTGATTATGATGTATCGCTTAGAAGTGCAGTGTCTATTGCAAGAAGACTTCAAGACCCACTTGCAGAACTTATAAAAATTGATGTTAAATCAATTGGTGTTGGACAATATCAACATGATATGCCACAGAACAGATTGACAGAAGTTTTGACTGGCGTTGTTGAAGATTGCGTTAATAGTGTTGGTGTTGATATAAACACAGCAAGCCCATCACTTTTAAGTTATGTTTCTGGACTTAATATGTCAATTGCAAAAAATATTGTTTCTTACAGAGCAAAAGTAAAAGGAATAAAAAATAGGGAAGAACTTTTATCTGTTCCAAAACTTGGACCTAAGGCATATGAACAATGTGCAGGTTTCTTAAGAGTTGTTGGTGGCGATGAAATTTTAGATAACACAGCAGTTCACCCAGAAAGTTATGATGCGACAAGAAAACTTTTAAAACTTTTTGATATGACAGAAGAT
>CALWRN010000016.1 GCA_944383975.1 uncultured Clostridia bacterium
TTGCAAATAAAAAAGATGTCGCAAATATGGCTACATTTAGAATAGAAAAGTCCTATGAAGGACAAGGGCATATCTCAAAACTTGTAAAACTTGCCGAAGATTATGCAAAGTCAAAAGGTATAACAAAGTTGACAATAGGAGTGGAGGCGAAGGAAACCAGAACTCTTGGCATATATCTTCACTGGGGATACAATAAGTTTATTTGCAGTGAAATTATTGACGGCGAACTTGTTTTGTTCTACTCAAAAAATTTGATTTAAAAAATAAAATTAATTAAATAAATTTTAAAAATTCAAAATTAAATAATTAAATATATTTTCATAAAAAAAATAGGAGAAAAATCCTATTTTTTTATTTTATTATTTATTTTTCAATTTTAATTTATTTTTTATTTTAAAATTTATTATTTTTTAACTATTTTATATTTTTTATCTTGATAATAAGGAGAAAGCTCTGTCACAATCTTTGTTCCAATCAAAAATCTCCTTTTACAGTATTCTTGTAAGAGGGAGTAGTAAACAGGAATTCTTATAAAGTAAAAATCATCTGTAATTTGAATATTCTTTGCTGAGCAAAGATTTGACATAAGAGATTCATCAAGTATTCCTATTTTGTTTGGTGTTATACATCTGATAAGTGTGTATAACTGATCAAAATTATTAATATTGTCAAAATCAATTCCAATTCCATAGGCATTATTTTTGATATAGCTTAGCAAGTTTTGAGAATTTTTCAAAGAGTCAACTGAGTTGTTATATGAATTTACGATTTTGCCTTGATGTTCAATAGGAATTAAAAGTATATATGAATAATCGAAACAAAAGTCATTTACAAGTTTTTTGATTTTCTTTTTCATAAGTTTTATTATGAAAGAATTGAAATAACTATAGTTGTTTGTTACAATTTTCAAGTTGTTATAGCCTACTCTTTTATAATAGTGTTTCAATTTTTCTCCAACTTTTACAGGGAGCATTTCATCCACGGTTATGTCTTTATTGAAATTTGTCTTTTTACTTAAAATTTTTAAAGGTCCACCAAAAACTTTTTCTGGACTCATTGCACAAGCATAATGAAGAGAGTTTGCGCTTGGCAAAGAATAATAAAATTTTGCAAGTTCTTGTCTTGTCAAAAATGGATTTTTATAAATGCTTTTTTCAAGATCATTCAAATTTTTTTCACTTTCACTATCAAATTTTTCGCCAAGCCCTTTTTCCATTATGGATTTAAGATAAATGGGATTGAAAGAATGTGTAACATAACCATGATTAATAACATTATCAAGAAGTTTTTTGCTAAGGACCTTTTCGTCTTCAGTTTTTTCAACATATTTCAATCCGTCAAAAACCAATTCTTTTGAAAGAAAGCTTTTGTCCGTATCAACATCATTCATTATTTTTAATAGAAAGTTATAAGAAATCCTTGAATCACGAGTGTAAAGATAATATAAAAGCACTCCAGCCATTTTAGTCACGACAATATCATAATAGAAATCATTTCCCGCACTATCAAATAGTGCATCTTTGAAAATCTTTGAACTAAAAATTGTGTTGAGTTGTTTTTCTAAAGAATAATTTTGTTGAGTAAGCTCTTCGGAAAATTTTGAGTATGCTTTGTTCAGTTTTTTCTTTTCTTGGGTACTTAGGTTGGTGAATTGTGTAATATTTTCAATGGTTGGTTTGGTATATTTGCTTTGCAAAAATTTTCTTACATTTTCAAGCAAATATAAATTGTATTCATTAATTTCTATGCCGACATTTTTGTGTAAAAGTTCCAATATTTGCTTACTATTGCTAAAATTAGCATTCCATTTAATAGCTATATTATCTTGCAAAAATCCCTGTATAATTTCATCAGAATCATCAATTATAATAGGGCATATAATTTTATCAAGCACCCAAGATGCACCTATTTCATTCATGCAATAAGGACTTGAATATAGATTTTTTGATATAAGCAAAATCATTAGGTCGCACTTTGTGATTGCTTCTTTCGACGATGTTATAAAATTTTGTCCAAGTCTTGCACCATCTCTCAACTTTGAGGAATAAAATATGTTTTCTTCCTTGATTCCCATTTTTACAAAAGCATTACAAAGCAGTTCTCCTATTTTTTTATCTTTTGATGAGTGAACAATAAAAATTTTTTTCTTATTTTCTTTCATGTCAATCCTTTTATTTGATTAAAATATAGTATTAAAAATTTAAAATTTGCTAATGTTTGGAACTTATAGTTTAAATTGCCTATCGTGAATAATTTAAAGTTGGACACAAAAATAAACGATTAATGTAATTAATTGTTAATTTTATTTTCTTTGATGGGGGATGTGGGGATATAAAGGAAACTTGTATTAAAAAAAAACAGGTAATATGTTATAAATAATTAAAACTCACAGTCAAATTTTTTAAGTATATCTTCCAAGTATTCATCTTTGTTGAATTGATAATGCACAGCAGCTCTTTTTTCATTTATGTTTTGATTATAAAACTCATAAAACATATCATAATTTTCATCAACAGTTTTTTGAGGATTTCCTCTCAAAATCATTCTTCGTTTGATTTCTTCTCTCATTTGATTGCTGGGATATATAAAACAATATTTTATATTGTTATTGACAAAGAATTCTATAGACTCTTCATGAGGTGCGGCAATCAATATTTTCCCTTCTCTATAAAACTTTTCAGCCTTTTCATAAAACACTTTCATATATTCTTCTCTTTTCTGCCTTCTTGGAAAGGTTCTCTCGCCTTTTGTAGATTCCAGTTCTTCTCGAGAGATGTTTTCAGGAATAACATATTTAAGTTTTAATTTCAGCTCATCCATATCTACAAATTTATCAGGATATTTTTCGCATAAATAGCTTTTCCCACAAGTAGGCGTGGCAACAATTGCTTCAAATTCAATACCATTATACTTCATATTATTTATTATACATAGCATTTCAAGTTTGTCAATAAAATTTAAATTTTAAAAATTAAGTAGCAGTTTTGTTTGCTTATTAGGTGTTGACATTTAAAATATAATAT
>CALWRN010000017.1 GCA_944383975.1 uncultured Clostridia bacterium
TTGCAAATAAAAAAGATGTCGCAAATATGGCTACATTTAGAATAGAAAAGTCCTATGAAGGACAAGGGCATATCTCAAAACTTGTAAAACTTGCCGAAGATTATGCAAAGTCAAAAGGTATAACAAAATTGACAATAGGAGTGGAGGCGAAGGAAGCCAGAACTCTTGGCATATATCTTCACTGGGGATATAATAAGTTAGTTTGCAGTGAAATTATTGACGGCGAGCTTGTTTTGTTCTACTCAAAAAATTTGATTTAAAAAGTAAAATTAATTAAATAAATTTTAAAAATTCAAAATTAAATAATTAAATATATTTTTATAAAAAAATAGGAGAAAGAACTTTTATTTTTTAATTCTTAATACTTTAATTTGTTTTTTATGTTTTTTATTCCCATTTCCAATCAGCAACTTCTGGCATATCAACACCATATCTTGCAATATATTTTTTATGTTTTTCTAGTGTTTTATTCATCAAATCAACTAGGTCTTTTCTTTTTTCAGAAAGTCCTAATTTCTCCAAAACAGATAAGAATAAATGATATCTATCAATTTTGTTTTGAACTCTCATATCAAATGCTGTTGTGATTGTTCCCTCTTCTTGATATCCATGAACATCAATATTTTTATTTGGACGTGATATTGTAAGTTCGTGAATAAATTTTGGATATCCATGGAAATTAAAAATGATAGGCTTGTTTTTAGTAAACAATTTGTCAAATTCTTCATTTGTAAGTCCATGAGGATGAACAAAATTTGATTCAAGTTTCATAAGATCTACAACATTTATAAATCTTACTTTGATTTCTGGCAAATGCTTCTTTATTAAATCTACTGTTGCAAGCGCTTCTATTGTTGGTGTATCCCCAGCACAAGCAATAACAATATCAGGCTGTTTCCCTTCATCATTGCTTGCCCATTCCCAAACTGAAACACCTTTTGTGCAATGCTCAATAGCACTTTCCATATCAAGCCATTGATATGATGGATGTTTAGATGCAACAATAACATTTATATAATTTTTGCTTGCTTGACAATGATCATAACAAGATATTAAGCAATTTGCATCAGGTGGAAGATATATTCTAACAATATCAGCTTTCTTATTTGCAACATGGTCAAGAAAACCTGGTTCTTGATGGGTATAACCATTATGGTCTTGTTGCCATACATTTGAAGTAAGTAAGATGTTTAAAGAAGATATTGGTTTTCTCCATGGAAGACTATTACATACTTTAAGCCACTTTGCGTGCTGTGAAACCATAGAATCAACAATTCTTATAAAAGCTTCATAACTTGCAAAAAAGCCATGTCTTCCAGTTAAAATATAACCTTCAAGCCACCCTTCACAAGCATGTTCACTTAAATAACTATCCATAACACGACCATTATTTGCTAAAAATTCATCACTTTTTATAATTTTTGCATTAAAATCACGATTTTCTTCTTCAAAAACATGATAAAGTCTGTTAGACATTGCCTCATCTGGACTAAATATACGATAGTTATGATTATCCTTGTTTAACTTGAATACATCTCTAATATAGGCACTAAGTTCAAGCATATCTTGTTTTTTTACGCAACCTGGAGTTTTAACATCTACTGCATAATCTCTAATATTTGGTAAAACTAAATCTTTTGGATTTGCACCACCATTTGTTACTGGATTTGCACTTATTCTCTTATCCCCTTTTGGCAATATATCTTTTAATTCTTGTTTTAGTTGATAATTATCATCAAAAAGTTCTTCTGGTTTATAACTTTTAAGCCATTTTTCAAGAATTTCTAGATGTTCTTCTTTTTCCATTGAAACAGGAACTTGGTGAGCCCTAAAAGAACCTTCTATTTGTTTTCCATCAACTTCTTTTGGTCCTGTCCAACCTTTTGGTGTGCGAAGCACTATCATTGGCCAAATTGGTCTTTCATTAAGTTTTCCGTTTCTTGCATCTGTTTGAATTTTCTTTATTTCTTCAATACATTTATCCATTGTTGAAGCCATAAGTTTGTGCATTTTCTCAGGATTATCTCCTTCCACAAAATAAGGTTTCCAACCATATCCTTTCATAAGATTTTCAAGTTCTTTATGACTTATTCTTGAAAGAATTGTTGGATTGCTTATTTTATAGCCATTCAAGTGTAGTATTGGTAAAACTGCCCCATCGGTTGCTGGATTTAAAAATTTATTTGAATGCCAAGAAGTTGCAAGAGGTCCTGTTTCTGCTTCTCCATCTCCAACAATCACTGTTGCTATTAAGTCTTTATTATCAAAAACAGCACCAAAACCATGCAATAAAGAATATCCTAATTCTCCCCCCTCATGCATTGAACCTGGAGTTTCTGGTGCAACATGACTTGAAACACCACATGGAAAAGAAAATTGTTTGCAGAATTTTGTCATGCCTTCTTTATCTTGTGAAATTTCTGGATAGACTTCACTATAATGTCCTTCTAAATAGCTGTTAGCCAAGAAAAAGTTCCCTCCATGTCCTGGCCCAGAAATTAAAATCATATTCAAATCATATTTGTTTATAACTCTATCTAAGTGTGCATAAACAAAATTTTGACCAGCAACTGTTCCCCAATGACCAACAATTTTCTTCTTAATATGTTTTTTTTGTAATGGTTCCTTAAGTAAAGGATTGTCAAGTAAATATAGTTGTGCAACTGACAAATAGTTGCAAGCATTCCAATATTTATTTAGTTTGGTTAAGTAATTTTTACTATTATATTGATTTATCACTTGTTTCCTCCATAATATTAGTATAATAACATAATCAGAAAATATAAACAAATAAAAAAGTAGAATATTAATATTCTACTTTTAAAATATAAAATTCAATGAATAAAATTAAACTATATTTTTTAATTAAACTATATTTTTTATAATATTAAAAATAAATTTATTTTTGTTCATTTAATTTTTTGATATAACAAGAGTAGCACATACTTTCATATTGTTCATCGCCACCTATAGCAATTTCATCTCCTGTAGTTACTATTTTCCCATCTACTAATCGTGCATTAACAGTTGCTTTTCTTCCACAACGGCAAATTGATTTTATCTCCATTATAGAATCTGCTATTTCAACTAATCTTTTGCTGCCTTCAAATAATTCTGTTTTATAATTTGTCAATAACCCATAACACAAAATAGGAATTTTTAAAGAAATATCTTTTAATTCATTAACCTGCTCTTTTGTTAAAAATTGACATTCATCCACAATTATGACATTTTTTTCATGAATTATATCTAATTTTTCACACAAATCATGAAAATTTTCATTTCTATCAAATTCAATACATTCACTGGTAAGACCTATTCTACTGCTTACTAAGGCTTTGCCATCTTTAATAGTCCTATTATCAACTATAGGTTTTAATAAAAAAACTTTAAATCCTTTTTGTTCATAATTGAATTTACACATTAATGCTTGTGCAGTTTTACTACTGCCCATTGCCCCATATTTAAAATATAACTTACTCATGACTACCTCGCCAATATATTCTAGTATTTACTAAAAATAATGTCAAATAATGTTATAAACACTTTATAATATTTTTTACAATCACCCAATATCTTCTGCAAGGAACATTCTTCTGAATTTTTCATTTTTATCAAACAACTCTTCAAAAGTCCCCTCGTCTATGATTTTTCCATCATCTAAAAAATATATTTTATCTACATTCCTTATTGTAGATAATCTATGTGCAACTATTACTATAGTGCTGCTTCCTTTTAATTCATCTATGCTTTTTTTAACATATTCTTGTGCAATATTATCAAGAGAACTTGTGCTTTCATCAAAAATAATAATATTTGATTTTCTCAATAAAGCTCTTGCAATTGCTAGTCTTTGTTTTTGTCCACCAGACAATTTTATTCCACTTTCACCTACAACAGTGTCAATCCCCATAGGCAGACTTTCAATAAATTCATCTAAATATGATTTTTTTATTGCCTGCAAAAGATCTTCTTCTGTTGCATCTTCTTTTGTCATCAGCAAATTATCTTTTATACTCATATCAAATATGTAAGGAAATTGATTTACAAGTGAAATTGCATTTCTTAAAGTTTCTTTATCTAAATCATTTATATTAACATCATCTATTAAAACTTCTCCCTCATCAACCTCATACATTTTTGACATTAAGTTTAGTATGGTTGATTTTCCACTTCCAGACTTGCCTACAAACGCAACAGTAGAATTAGGTTCTATCTTAAAAGACAGATTGTTAAATACTTCGTTTCTTGTTGTTACTATATCATCTTCTGCTTTTTTATCTTTATCTTTTTCATTTGAATCTTTTTTATTTTCTTTTCTTCTTTCATCTATATAACCATATGAAACATTTTTAAATTCAATTTTACCCTTTATATTTTCAAGTTTTACATTTCCAAATTTTTCTGTTTTAAACTTACTTTCATCATAAAGTTCAAAAATTCTATTACTATAAAACTTTACATCAGCTATAACATCAAATATATTTGCACCATATAAAACTAAATAATGTAAAGCACCTTTATTTGAATAAATAATCATAAATGATGCAAAAGTTAAAAGTTCTTTATTAACCAACAATACGCCTAAACTTAAAATTATAATACTTGCAATTCCAAGAATTATATTTCTTCCACCCTGCAATAATGTTGAATGCATAGATAAATCATATACGGACTTGTTAAAAGCATTATAATTATTTTCAGATATTGCCTTTAATTTATTCTCAAGACCTAGTGATTTAATATCCTTTTCACTTTTTACAATTTCAGTTGTTAATGAATTTATTTTATCTTTATTTTTTGTCATGATTTTCATATCTCTTTTTCGTATTCTTAATCTATATCTTTCTAAGAATACACAAATAAAGATAATGGCAATTCCAATCAATCCAACAATATAGTTTAAATATATTATATAAATAATTATAACAGTTGTGGAAATTATTCCTGATATATAATTAACAACACCAACCAATCTATTGACTAATATTTGCGGATCACTCACAATCCTTTGAACGAAAGTCCCGGTGTTATTATTGGAATAAGCTTGAGAACTTATTTTAAATGCTTGATATGCCAAGTCATTATTAATTTTATTCACTATTTTTGTAGAAAACCTGTTAAATATGATATTAATACAAATTTTTATACAAGTGACGAAAAGTGATATTCCTGTTGCAATTAAAAACATTATAAGCGCATCTTTAAATAGTGCGTTGTTATTTATAGCTTGTGTTAATTTATCAAGAGCGTTTGCAAATGTAATTGTTAAAAAGGTATCGCATGCTATATTTATAATTGTCAATAAAATATAAGTAAAAATCCCTAGTTTTTGATCTTTTAAATAATAAAGAATTGTTCTTTTATTATTATTTGATTGGATTTCTTTAGTTTTTCTTTTCATCAATTTTCACTTTCCTTAAATATTATTTTCAATAAAATAATACTTTAATATAAAATTATTGTCAATATAAAAAAATAAAAAAGCAGATAATTAAATCTGCTTTTTATTCATCGTGTTTATCATCAATTTCGGTCTCTTCTAAAATATAGTTTTCAAAATCGCCAAGTTCTCTTATCTTTGCTTTTTCAATTTTTTTGCGTCTTTCATAATTATGTGTTTTTCTTGCCTCATAAGCCTCTCTTTCACTTATAAAGTCTGGACCACCTCTATTGATTGTTTCTTTCTTTAATTTCTTTCCTTTTGCAGCTTTCATTGTTTCTAACTTCAAATCAACTTCATGTTGTGCCATCTTATAAAGTCTATTTGCATTCATTCTCTCTCGTTTTAAGCTGCCCTGTGTAGGCGCTTTTTGTAACTTGTCATTGAAATTTTCTTGATTTGCAAAATTGAAGTTTACATTTTCGTTTTGTAAATTAGTGCTTGCATAAACCTGTCTTGTTATTCTATCTGCCTGAGTAACTCTAAATGAAATTGGAGAACAAAGTTTTATTAAAGGAACTTTTGACTCACGATTAATTATTGCACTTCCATATGGAGAAATTGCAACATTTTTTGTGTTTATACCCTTATTTTCAAGTATTTCTGCTGCTGGAATTTGAACTTTTATTCCCTTTTCTTCATTTTCAACCAAAACAACTATATCATCTATGGTCGCAAATTTGCTATCTTTTAATTTTCTAAATCCGCAAACATAGCCCTTCATAATTTCATTTAAGTGGTTCTCACAATATATTGCTGCATTAACCTCATTAAATTCTCTTTCAGCAGCATCATTTTCATCTTGCATCTGATTTGCCCAAACACATATATCCTTGATTTCTTTCTCACTTATCATAGGTTTGCCCTTCATATAAGCAAGAATGTTATAATGTGTTACATAATCAGTGATACGTCTAATAGGAGATGTTGTGTGAGAATAATGATGACTTTGAAGTCCAAAGTGGCTTATGTTTCCATCAATAGAATCTACAACATCTTTCATATTTATTATAGAAACATTATCTTTAGGAGTTGCATTTTGATTTTGTTTTTTATAATTTGTTCTTCTTGATCTACTGCTTATAAATTCAACTTCTTTAGGATTTGTGCTTATGTTATATTTAGCCTTGCTCATTGTTCTAACTAAGAAGTTGTTAACAATTTTTTCCTTGTTTGTATCTTTTACGCTTGCAATAATTTTTCTTATAGCAAGTGGAGATAAATCTCCATCAAAAGGAATATTCATATAATCAAAGAATTCTTCTGCTTGTGCGAGTTTGCTTTCATTAGGCTCGTCATGAACTCTATAAATATTTGATACCCCATGATCCTCTGCAAATTTTGCACTTGCTTCATTAGCTGTAAGCATAAAGGCTTCAATTACTTTGTGATATTTAATATGTTCTTGTTGTTTTATATCAATGATATTTGCCATATCATCGCTAAATTTAACATCATATTCATCATCAGTATTAAACTCAATTAATTCACGTTTTTTAAATCCTTTCCAAAGAATGTCTGAAGCTTTCTCGTTCATTACAACTTGTTCGTCTTTAGAAAGTTGCTCTCCATTTGCAAGTTTTTCTTTAAGTTTATCTAATGTTATCTGTGGATTGTTGTCGCATATTTCTTGTGAATGTTCATAACTATACTTTTCATGACTTTGAATAACAGCATCCATAATCTTGCTTTTTTCTGGCAATCCTGTTTTTGGATCAACTGTTGTTTTTATAACAAGTGCTAAACGATCAACATTAGGGTTAAGTGAACAAATATTGGTTGACAATTCTGGTGGAAGAATATTGTATGCTTTATTTGGTGCATAAGTTGTAAAGGCTCCACGAATATAACGTTTTCCAATTTCACTATTTAAATCAACATATTTTGTTACATTTGCAACTGCAGTATAAACTACAAGTTTTCCATTTTCAAAAGTTGAATAAATTGCATCATCCATGTCTTTGCAAGTTTCGGGATCTGTCGTTGTAAATTGCAAATTTCTTAAATCTACAATTTCTTCTTTTCCTTTTTCAGTTATGCAGTTTCCATTCTCATCAGTTAACGTATATTTTGATAAATCAACACTAGTAGGTATATTTTTTATTTCTTTTTCAAGTTCTTCCCCACTCCAATTCATATTAGCGCCATGACTTTCTGCAATCGCATCATATTCAGCAACAGGGTTTCCAGCATCACCTTTTATAGCATTAATAAATCCCATCGCAGGAGAAAGATTTTCTTCCTCAGAAATAATTTCCATTGTGCAAATTTTATCTTGATATTGAGCCAATGTTGATTTTTCATTTAAAATAACAATATTGTTTTTGAATCTTGTTTTATCATTAGGAATAAAAATCAAATTGTCATGATCAGATTTCATAACTCTTCCATATACAAGATTTCCTTTATCTTGCTCTTGTGCTAAAAGTGTGAAATCACTTTTAATTGGTTGAGCAGATTTTTCTGTATTATCTAAAGTAAATTCGCTTTCTTTAGATATTATAAATGGTATAGCTGGTTTATTGGCATAATAATTAAAACCAACAACAACCCTTTCATTAGATCTAAATCCTTTAGAATCACGGAGATCTATTCCATATTGATGATTATCATCATCAAATACTACATACCCTACATTACTATTTTTAACAACAAAAGTTCCATGTTTTACAACATTAGGATTTGCCATTATTTTTTTATTGCGAACTAAAACACGTCCCTCATTTTTTAACTCTTCAATAGCATTATCAAATTTGTTTCCAGAATCAACAATTTTGTGCTTTACATATTTTAATCTTAAAGTAGTTAAATCGGCTGCTCCACTTGATGTTTCTCTTGCAAGTTCTCTATAAACTCGCTCTTTAATAATATTACTTTTCATGTTTCTTTTGTTTTGAGTTCCCATTTAATCCCCTCACTTTCTATAAACATAATAACACATAATTAAACACAAATCAATACAATTATAATGAAATTTTTACTTTAAATTTACTTTTAATTATTCCTCTAATTTCACAAAATAATATTTAATTTTATAAAAACTGTTTTTAATTTTTTGTTTGTATGTAAAAATATTTTTACTTGCTTGCAATACATAATTTATGTTATAATATCTTTGTTAAAAAGGGATTTATATGACAGGTTACGATTTTGATAAAACCATTTATAATGGTGATTGCTTTATAGACTTTTATAAATATTGTTTAACAAAAAGAATGTATTTAATAATTTATATTCCATTTCAAATCATATTGGCAATTTTTACTTTTTATAATAGACAATATCTAAAACAATGTTTTGCAAGTTACTTAATTTTTGTTTACAAAAAAGAGGACTTAATTGAAAAATTTTGGAATAAAAATATGTCAAAACTAAAAGATTGGTATTTTAGACAAAAAAAAGATGATGACATAATAATTTCTGCAAGTCCATATTTCTTGCTTAAACCAATTTGTGAAAGAATAAGTATAACAAACCTTATAGCAACAAACATGAATATAAATACAGGCATCATAAAAGGCAAAAACTGCTATGGAAAACAAAAAGCAATAGAATTTAGAAAAAACTTTCCAAAAACAAAATTAAATGCATTTTATTCAGATAGTAAAAGTGATTTATACATGATTGCAATTTCAGAACATGGTTATATAATTACAAAAACACACTTGCTAAAAGTAAAGTAAATTCTTATGGCTTAAAAAA
>CALWRN010000018.1 GCA_944383975.1 uncultured Clostridia bacterium
AAGATGGCAATGATTGGTATTTTGATGAGACAAAAGTTTTTAGAAGAGATAAACCTTTCGTTCTAATAACTCAATATTCAACTGGAAATTATAAAAAAATTTTAGATGCTTTTTCAAAAATGCTAGAAAAAATCATTCATCGTAATAAAAACATTAAAGATTTAGTTGCAAATAAACCTTTTGCGTATGGATTTGTTGACGGAGAACTTTTATTTGTTGATACTTGTGAACATGAATTATCTTAAAACTGTTTAAACACGCACTGTTGCGTGTTTTTATTTTTATAACAATTATATTTTTAGTAAGTTTATAATTAAAAAAGAACTCAAAATCTTTTAATAATTTAAAAATAGTATATAAAAAAAATGTATTTTTTAATTTTAATTTTATTTTTTTTTAATTTTGTGTTATATTTTCTTTATGGAAAAAATATCTGAAAAAATTGAAAGAAGACAACGTATCTTAAAATTTATATTACAAATTATAGTCGTTGGGGTTGCTGGAGCTATCGGAGGAATCGCTTTTAAAACATTCTTTGAAGCCATCGGTGTAGTCCCTACCGGTTTATCTGGTTTTGCTTTGATTATAAAAAATTTATTTAGCAGTGGTTCAATTGAAATTCCTACTGCTGTAATTTATCTAATTCTTAATGTTATAATATTCTTATTTGCATTCAAAATTTTTGGTTGGAAATTTTTAGTATTATCTGGAATTGGTGCTGGCAGTTATACATTAGGAATGGAATTTGGCTATATTTCTGCTTTGGTGCCAGACCCTGTAGGTGAAAAACTTTTATATGCAATTGTAGGTGCAATAATTGTCGGTTTAACAATAGGAACAGCTCTTCGTTTTGGTGGCTCTACTGGTGGAAGCGAAATCTTGGGCTCAATTATAAATAGATATGTGCCTAAACTAAAAACTGGATATTGTATTTTAATTTTTAATGTGTTTGTATTATTATTAAGTGTAATTACTAGCGGTCTTCAAACAGGACTTTATGCTTTAGTCGTTGCAATCATTTCTTCAATGGCAACCAATCTTGTCCTTGATGGTTCAAAGCGCGTTCTTGCTTATTATATTATATGTGATAAAGATGAAGAAATTGCGAATACAATATTAGATAGATATCATCGTGGTGTAACAAAGATTCAAGGTATAGGAATGTTTTCAAAGCAAGATAAAAATATTCTGTTATGTCTTATTCCTAATGAGCAAGCACATGAAATGAAAAAACTTGTTGAAAAAATAGATAAAAATGCTTTTGTTTTTTCAGCCCCTGTTAACGAAACAATTGGCGAAGGAAACTTTATGAAAGCAGCATCTCCAGTCAAATATAAATTAAAACACTTTTCTGGGTTATGTAAAACAATTGTAAAATATAATAGACACAATAAAATTAAAAAAATAAAATTAAAACACAAACAAAAAATATTTAAAGCAATAAAATCAGAAAATTAAGATAAAAATAAAAGCCATCCTTTTGATGACTTTTTTTATTCAATTAAAATTGTAAACTCATTTCTCCTGATGCAAATCCATATGAAATTAAAAAAACTACAAACAAATAAAATACAATAGCACATATTGAATTTACTCTCTGCCAAGGATTTCCAACCTTTACACCTTGCAAATTGCTATTTAAAGAAAAACAATTTGCCATACAATATGCTAAAACAACTAAACACATCCAATCGTTGACAAGCTTAAGATAAAATAAAACTATACAAGTTATTCCAAGCAAAGCGGTAAATATTCCAAGAATTCTTGACATCATCATTCTACGCTTTAAAAAACCAGCATAATCTTGAACATCTTTACGACTAATATTCATTGCCATACGTATTCTCCTTAAATCTATAATAATTGTAAAGCAAAAAACACTCTTTTGTCAAACAATTTAAAACTCTGGCACAAAATTTTCGTTAGCACTTGTAATATCTTGAATATATCCTTTGTCTAAATTTAATTTTTCTGCATGACTTAATACAGCTTTATATTCTAATGGATATATTCTACGATTAAGGGTTCCCTTCTTTATTGGTGTAAACTGTGCCATTAAGCTTATATATGGATCATTTATATTTTCTTTTATATAATCTAATATTTTAAAACTATCTTTAACCTGTCCTGGCAAAACCAAATGTCTTATTAAAACCCCACTTTGCAATATTCCATCATTGAAAATATTTTTAGGTTTTAACTCTCTCATCTTTTTTATTGCTTTTGAAGCCACTTCAAAATAATCCTTAGCATAAGATAATTTTAAAGATAATTCAGAAGAATAGTATTTAAAATCTGGTAAAAATACATCAACAATATTTTTTAATCTTTCTATTGTCTCTTCTTTTTCATATCCACTGCTATTCCAAACAATAGGGATTGGGCTTTTAAAATTTTGTAAACTTTCAATAATTTTACTTGAAAAATGGGTGGGTGTTATTAAGTCAATACAACTGAATTTACTTAAGTCATAATTTTCAAGCAAATTTCTAAATTCCTCACTTGAATAAACATCACCCTTTCCTTTATGTGATATATCAAAGTTTTGACAGAATTCACATCTTAAATTACAACCAGAAAAAAATATAGCAAGCGCCCCTTTCTTGCCACTGATACATGGTTCTTCCCATTTAAAATTTTCTATTATCTTTGCAATTCGTATATTTTCTTCTTCGCGACAAAAACCTAAATTTTTGTTTCTATCTACTCCACAATTGCGAGGACAATCATAACAAAGCATATTTTTATTATACTTTTATGCAAAAAAAATTGCAAGTAAAAATAAAAAGACCTTTCGGTCTTTATTTAATAAGTTGAACAATGGTTATTCCTGGGTTTGACTTATTCATATCTTCATCATTATAAATTGTTTTATCAAGGAGTAAAATTCTTTGCGTATCTTTATCAAATATGTTCCATTTATCACCACCAAAGAAATCAGTTATGAAGCCCATGCGTTTCCAATGATTTAATTGTTTTCTTAAAGCGACTGCAATAACTCCTCCTCTTCCATGTGAACCATAACCATGCAATATTTTTATACAAGAACAACCCTCTCGCTTTGCACTTTCTATTTCTATCTCTGTAATTGCAAGGGCATATTCAACAGAATAATTTCCCTCTTTTAAATTAATAAACTTTAACAACTTTTCCTCCAGATTGACCTCTTACAAATCTATTAAAGTTTATCACAATTTTGGTTTAAATAAAAATATTTTAACCCTCCATAAGCATTTTATCTGCAATTAAAGCAATCAGTTCTCCATTTGTAGGCTTTTCGTTGCTACTATAAATTTTTAGTCCAAATAAAGAATTGATGTTTTCAATTTTCCCTCTATTCCAAGCAACCTCAATAGCATGACGCATTCCTCTTTCTACTTTTGAAGAACTTGTTTCAAATTTTTCAGCAATAGTTGGATATAACTTTTTGGTAATAGAACCTATAATCTCAGGCTCTTCAACTGCAAGCTTAACAGCCTCTCTTAAAAATTGATAGCCTTTTATATGAGCAGGAATACCTATGCTTATAAAAATATTAGATATTTTTTCATCTAACTGCTTTTCGTTTTTAATTTCTTTTTCATTATTATCAGACAACAAATCTTTTATTCTTTCTTCTAGATTTTCTGGTATTATAGGCTTAACCATAAAATAACTTGCCCCTTCTTTTATTGCTTTAGAAATAAAACCACTATGAGAAAGGTTTGAAATAAAAATTACTTTTGGCATTTCTTTCATCTGCTTTTTTAAGTTTTCTAAAACCATAAACCCGTCCATTCCAGACAACATAACTTCTGTTATTAAAAAATCAGGTTTTAGTGCTTCTACATCTTTTATAACATCTTGACCATTTTGTGAACTTCCTACAACTTCATATTCATCTTTCTTTGAAAAATAATTTAAAATATTATCATTTTCAGAATCTGCTATATATAATTTTATCTTCTTGCTATTTTCCATAAACATATCTCCTTTTATCCTTTTGCTTTTTCGGATATTTAAAAGATAGCACTTTTTTTATTTAAAATAAAACATTAACAGCACCATAATAAGACGACTAATGTCTTATCTTGTCGTATTTTGTTGCAATTTGAATTATCATAATAATTACTAATAAAAACAAATTATTTTGAAGGTTTTTATTATTGTTTGTCTAAAATTTAAATAATTAATTATTTAATATAAAAATAAAATTAAATAATAAAAATTAAAATAAATTAAATAATAAAAATTAAAAAATAAAAAAAAGAGAAATTTTATTTCTCTTTTTAATTTAATAAAATATTTATTATTTATTAGTTTGTCCTACAAGTTGATAATTTCCTTGTTTATCTGTTCTATACATATAATAGTTTGCATCTGCTTCACTTTCTTCTGATGAAGAGTCTCCACTTTCTGTATTTTCAATTTGTGCATAGAAATAAATATAATCACCTGTATAACCACATTGTCCTGAAATAATACTTGTCATAGTTACCAATGTTTCCACTTGAGCATTTTCATCATTTATTTTATTAATTATATTTATTCTTCCTATTGTTGTATCGTTTGAAAAGTAAACATAATCACCATCTATAAATAAAAGGTCAGAATAATCTTCAGATGTTAATAAAGCAATAGGATCAAAAGAATTGTCAAGTGTTTTATACATTACAGAACTGCTTGTTGTTGAAATAAACACATATCCCTTTCCAGCAGCTTGAATGTTTGAAATTGATGTTGCATTATAAAATTTATTTTCTCTTGTTGGATTAAAGTACTTATCACTATTTACAATATCTTTATAATAAACTTCAGTTATTCCGCTTAAAGTATATGAATAGAAAACTATATCACCAACTCTTCCAACGAAGCTTATAGTTGAACTTGCAACACCTGGGTCTAAATTTGTAACTTCACCAGTGGCAAAATCAACAGACTTAACAGCATCAGTAGCAATTTCAGTATTTTCTGAAGTAACTGAGTAAATTATATTTTTTTGTGTTGATGTTTCATCACATATAGCAACTGATTTAACATCTTCAGCGAGCGTTACAGTATCTCCAATACTATCTCCAATTTTGATAGAATAAAGATTGTATTTTTCTTCATCACCTGATGGTGCATAAATAATATAATAATAATTATTGTCACTGCCTTTTTGAACTGTTCTTATTGATTTTTCATCATTTCTGAAAGTTCCAAATTCTTGAAATCCATCTCCATTAAATTTAATTCTAAATAAAGAAACTTGTGTATAATCATTTTCAAGGTTTGAAGTTTTGTGAGTGTTTGCAGATGTGAAATAAATATAATTTCCAAGAGCAAACATCTCTTGATTTTGATAACCAATAAGTTTGTCGTTAACTTTTTCAATTCCAATAGGACTTGTATTTATTTTTGCATCTTCTTCAGTTTCATCATCATAAGTGAAAGAATTTGAAACATTTAATCTTGATAAATATCCTGTATTTGCTGCAGTATTGTAATCAAAATCTTCTCCGCTTGCATCTGTATAACCATTTCCATAATAAATATAATCGCCTACCTGAACGACTTGCCCTTGAAAGTATTTAACATCATCATAATAGATAGAACTTCCATCTTTATTATAAACATCACTTACGGTTGCACAACCTGTTAAGAAAAATGCAACACAAAATAACACTGATAAAAATTTAAGTATATTTTTTTTCATTATAACCTCAAAATTAGTTTTCTTTAAGATTTTACAACATATAAAAATATTTGTCAATTAAATGAATTAACAAAATAACAATAAACCAGTTGTTTAATGTTTGTTAAAGAAGATATTTAATTATATACATAATTTTTAAATATTAAACTTCATCAATAAAAACTAAACTATTATTTACAATATCACACGAAGTTAAATAATATTCAATTCCATTTTTTATAAAATATGTTTCAACATTTTTTAATCCATGCAAATGCCCATAGATAACCTTATCAACTTTATATTTTTCAAGAAGTAAAGAAAATGGACTATCTTCTTTTAATGCATTCATTGGAGGATAATGCATCATACAAAAAACTTTGTCATTTTCATTTCTCATTTTTTGTGCAGCCTGCAAAGTCATCTCCAATCTTATAATCTCTCTTTTAAAGATTTTTTCATCTTCTGGAGTCCTTTCCATATTGTTTTCTAAAACTTGCCAACCTCTTGTTCCACACAAAACAATGTTCCCAAACTTTATGGCATCATTTTGAATAGCGTAAAAAGAAGGTGGAAGATTTTTTCTTAAGGTTGAAATAGCATTCCACCAATAATCATGATTACCACGAATTAAAACTTTTTTGCCAGGCAAGTCTTTTAACAAATTAAAATCAGCTATCGCTTCTTCAAGTTTCATTGCCCAAGAGAAATCACCTGCCAAAAGAACTAAATCATTTTCTGAGACTTTTTCTTTCCACTCTGAAAAAATTTTGTCTAAATATCCGTCCCACACAGGTCCAAATATATCCATAGGCTTGGGATTATTGACTGACAAATGAAGGTCGCTTATTGCAAAAACTTTCATATTATAAACTTTTTAAAACCTCTTGAACATTTCTCATATCGCATTTTCCATTATAATTTTGTTTAAAATATTTCATAACAAAAGGAATTGTTTTATCTGGAAGACTTAAAATTATTTCTTTTATTTCGTCATTAGAAAGCATCTTTGGTAAATATTTTTTTGCAATTTCAATTTGAGTGCCAATATTAGCAACTTCTTCTGCATTTCCAACTTTATTATAGTTTTCTTTTTCTTCTTCAAGTTCTTTTATTGTCTTTTGCAAAATATTTGAAATGTCGGCATCATCAACTTCACCGCCCTTTTCTCTTTTCTTAATATTTTCAAGCATTATTTTATTTAATAAAACACTATAAAAACTTCTAGCAACAACATCTTTATCTTTCATTGCTTGAATATTTGCTTTTTTAATTTCATCGTATAACATAATTAATTCTCCTTATATATCATATTATATTAATTTTTTAAAAAATTTCAAAATGAAATACAAACTAATTTATATATTTATCAAAGATGTGAATATCATCAATTTAATTTAAAAAATCCTTGAATTTTATAATTTATTATTTTTCTCTTGACAAATTTTTAATTATTTACTATAATTTTTAAAGTAATTATGGCAGCATAGCTCAGCTGGCTAGAGCGCAAGATTCATACTCTTGAGGTCACTGGTTCGATCCCAGTTGCTGCTACCATTTTAACAAGACATTTTGTCTTGTTTTTTATTTTATAAGGCTAAAATTCTATAGGCCTTTCAAATTAATTTTTTAATTTGGTTTTATAATAGTTTTAAAAAGCTTATAGATATTTAATATTTATTTAAATAAATTAAATTTTAAAAGGAGTATTGAATATGATTCACTCTATGGCTGGTGGTGAACTTAAAATCAATAATAAATTTGATTTTGCAAAAGTTGAAATTATAGAGGGTTATGAATGTGGAACATCTTACTGGTTTATTTCCTCTTTCAGCAACATAAAAGTTGGCGACCTAGTAATTGTTCCATTAGGAAAAGATAATAAAGAATTTAAGGGAAAAGTTTTAAGAATAGATAAAAACATTTCAGAACAAACAGCACCATTTCCTATAAAAAGAATGAAAAAAATTATTAGCATTATAAATTTTTAATATTCCCCATCTTATAATTATTTTTTATAAAAAAGGCAGTTTATTAAAAACCGCCTTTTTATTTTAATAATTCCTTTTCTAATTCTTTGCACTTATTTTCATCCATATCTTTAACACCTTCAAGACGATATTTAATATTCAAATCCTTATATTTATGAACACCTATTGTCTTATAAGGCAACAACTCAATCTTTTCAACATTTTTAATTTTAGAAGCAAAGTCCTTTAACAATTTTATATTTTCTAAATTATCATTAATATCCGGAACTATAACTTGTCTAAGCCATAATTTAGTATTATTCTTTTGACAAGAAGATAAAAACTGAAAAAACCTTTCTATCGGCTGACCTGTGATTTTTTTGTAATCTTCTTCTTTAACTGCTTTCACGTCTAACATAACAAGGTCTGTATATTTTAAAATTTCATCATAATCCCCAAATCCTACACCTGCAGTATCTAGACATGTGTTTATTCCCTCTTCCTTGCAAAGTCTTAAACATTCTGTTAAAAATTCAGGTTGCAATAAAGGTTCTCCTCCAGAAAATGTTACTCCTCCATCTTCTCCATAATAATTTTTATATCTCTTTATCTTGTTTACCAGTTCTTCAGGTGAAATATTTATACATTTTCCATCAATATCCCATGTTTCAGGGTTGTGGCAGTATAAACATCTTAATTGACAACCTTGACAAAAGACGACATAACGAATACCTGGTCCATCAACAAGTCCCATAGTTTCTACACTGTTTATACGACCAATTACTTTTTTCACAACTCAAAAACCCTTTTAAATAGTATTGTTAATTAATAAGCATTATTTTTAGTTCTACTTATAAATTACCATTTTATATTTTTTCATGGAAAGTTCTTGCAATAACTTCCTCTTGGTGAGCACGTGATAATTTATTGAAGTTTACAGCATAACCAGAAACTCTTATTGTTAAAGTAGGATATTTATCAGGGTGATCCATAGCATCAATAAGTTTCTCCCTATCTAAAACATTAACATTAATATGTTGTGCGCCTTGTTCAAAATATCCATCTAATATGCTTACAAGATTCTTAACCCTATCTTTTTCATTATGACCTAAAGCGTTTGGAATTATAGAGAAAGTATTAGAAACTCCATCTTGACAACAATTGCAATAAGGAATTTTTGCAACTGAGTTTAATGAAGCAAGAGCACCATTGCAATCTCTTCCATGCATTGGATTTGCACCTGGTGCAAAAGGTTGCCCAGCTTTTCTTCCATCTGGAGTATTTCCTGTTTTCTTTCCATACATAACATTTGAAGTAATAGTTAAAATAGAAAGTGTATGTTTTGCATTTCTATAAAGCTTGTGTTTTTTAAGTGCAGAAATGAAATGTTTTACAATTTCAACAGCAATTTTATCAACTCTATCATCATCATTGCCATATTTAGGGAATTCTCCACTAACTTCAAAATCAACAGCAATTCCATTTTCATTTCTTATAGGTTTCACTTTTGCATATTTAATAGCAGAAAGTGAATCTGCTGCAACAGAAAGCCCTGCAACACCAAAAGCCATCAATCTTTCAACTTGTGTATCATGTAAAGCCATTTGTCCTGCTTCGTAAGCATATTTATCATGCATATAATGAATTATATTTAAAGCATCTATATATGTTTTTGCAACTTTATCAAGTGTGTCAAAATATGCTTTTTTAACTTTAGCATAATCCAACACTTCATCTTCCATTTTAGGAATATCTTTTATAACTAAAGCTTCACTCTTTTCATCTTTTCCTTCATTAATTGAATACAATAAAGATTTAGCAAGATTGCATCTTGCACCGAAGAATTGCATTTGCTTTCCTATCTTCATTGCAGAAACACAGCAGGCAATAGCATAATCGTGTCCATAAATAGGACTCATTACATCATCACTTTCATATTGAATACTATCTGTTAAAATAGAAATTTTTGCGCAGAATTTTTTAAAATTTAATGGCAATTTAGTTGACCATAAAATAGTTAAGTTTGGTTCTGGAGATGGGTCAAGATTTATAAGACTATGCAAAAATCTAAAAGAATTTTTTGTAACTAAACTTCTTTTTTCATCAAGCATACCACCAATACTTTCAGTTACCCATGTTGGATCTCCTGCAAATATTTCATCATATTCTGGAGTTCTTAAATGACGAACAAGTCTTAATTTAATTGTAAATTGATCAACAAGCTCTTGAGCGAGTTCTTCGTTTAATATTCCTTTCTCAATATCTCTTTCAACATAAATATCAAGAAAAGTTGAAACACGACCCAAGCTCATTGCTGCCCCATTATTTTCCTTCACAGCAGCAAGATAAGCAAAGTAAGTCCATTGAAAAGCTTCTTTTGCATTGGTTGCAGGCAAAGAAATATCAAATCCATATGTTTTTGCCATATCTTTAATTTGATTTAATGCTCTTATTTGTTCGCTTACTTCTTCCCTTAATCTTATTTTTTCTTCACTATCAATTTCAAGTAATGTCTCTGAGTTTAAGTCTTTTTGCTTTTCTTCTATTAATCTGTCTATTCCATATAAGGCAACTCGTCTATAATCACCTATAATTCTTCCACGGCCATATGCATCAGGAAGCCCTGTAATAAGACCAGCCTTTCTTGCCTTTCGTATGTCTGGAGTATATGCATCAAAAACCCCGTCATTATGTGTTTTTCTGATCATTTGGTCAAAAATAATTTCAGTTCTTGGATCCATAGTTTTATGATAAGCCGCTAAAGCATTTTTTGCCATTCTTATTCCACCAAATGGATTTATAATTCTTTTAAGTGGTTTATCAGATTGAAGACCAACAATAACCTCATTTGATTTATCTATATATCCTGCAGGAAAATTGTTGATTCCAGAAATTCTTTTTAAATCAACATCTAATAAATGTTTTTTTCTTTCAATTGCCAACAATTTTTCACATTTTGCCCACACTTTGGCAGTCTTCTTGCTTTTACCTACTAAGAAACTATCGTCCCCTCTATATTCTTTATAATTAGAATCAATAAAATCAGAAACATTTATTTCTTTTTTCCATGTTTCACCCTTAAAACCATTCCAACCAACATATTTGTCTTTATAAACTATTTCTTCTTTCATTAGTATCACCTCGCACAAAAAGTATAACATAGACACCAAATTCTAAACAAACCATTTAAGGCATTTTATAAAAATAAAAACAAACTTGTGTTTGTTTTTATTGAAGATGATTTAATAATTCCTTTTGTGATTTGTTTAGTTCCACATTATCTTCTAAATTTTCATTTGTATTATTTTCTATATCTGTAGATTGATTGATAACTGATGGCTTGCGTTCTTGTTTGTCACTTAAATTATTATCTTTATTATCATCTCCATCGTTATCATCAGAATTTTCACATACAATAGAAGTTTCTTCTACTTCTTGACTGTCAAGTTCCACCTCCACTTCTGAATTTTGTTTGCCTTCTATACTGCAAAGAAAATCATAAACATCATCAAGAGTTCCTTCTAAATCTAAATAATAACATCTTCCTTCATACCGTCCATTGTTTCCTCTTATAACATTAAAGCCGTGGCAATCTTTTTGAACATGAATCAACAATTCATCAAAAGGCATTTCAGATCTGACAATTGTTTTGTCAAAAATAAACTTAACCCAAATTCCTTCTTTCATTTCTTCAATTGTTAAATCATGAAGGCTAACACCAAAGGCTGGCATTTGTTTTGCTCCTGAGATTGCTTCACAAAATAAATCATCAAATTTATTTTGCTCTTCTTCAGACATCTCAATAATTTGACCATTATTATAAACTTCAATCATACTAACCTCGTTAAATAAGTCTACCATAACATTAGCTTGTGAACAAAATAGAATAGGAACAATCATCATTAAATACAAAAACCTTAACATAAAAAACTCCTTTTATGCTAGTTTGCAAAATATATTGATTGTTTATTCATCATATTTATATATAATTTTATCTTTTTTTATATTTTTTTGTAATATTATAATTTTTCATCTTTTTAATTATACAAAATAAATTAAATGTCTTTTATATAAGTTTTATCAATAAAAAATGTGGATATTTTTATCCACATTCTTTTATTTATTTTCATTTAATGATGCCAGTTGTTTTATTAAATCATCAAGTCTTTGATTTATCTTTGAAAGTTCTTCCTCCGATTCACCATTTGCCTTTGCATTGTTTGCTTGTTCTTGCAAAGCTTCTATGCTCTTCATGATTTCATCTTTTTCTTTATCTATTTCACTTAAGTTTTCTGAATTTAATGCTTCATCAATTTGAGAATTTATTTTTTCTTTCATGTCGTTAAGTTTTTCTTCTTCATCATTGATCATATCATTAATTTTAGAAATAGAATCAGTGTTTTCTTCATTTACTGGCTGAACCTTTTTAGGACGACCACGCCCTCTCTTTGGTTCTGCTGGTTTCTCTTCAGCTTTTTCTGCAGTTTCAGTCTTTCTTGGACGACCGCGTCCTCTCTTTGGAGAACTCTCTTCTTTTTCAGATTTAGGAGCTTCCTCTTTCTCTGGTTTTTCAGTGCTTTCAGTTTTTCTTGGACGACCACGTCCTCTTTTTGGTTCTGTTGATTTCTCTTCAACTTTTTCTGCAGTTTCAGTCTTTCTTGGACGGCCACGTCCTCTCTTTGGAGCAACCGTTTCTTCTGGTTTTTCAACAGTTTCTTCCTGTTTAACTTCCTCTGGTTTAGCCTCTTCTTGTGGCTTAGTTTCTTCTTTTACCTCAGGTAAATCACTTTCTTTCTTCTCTTCTACGTTGGCAGTTTCATCTTTTGTTACAGCATCTTCTATAAGTCTTTCAAGACTATTATCTACATCAGGTTTTGCAACAATTTCTTCAAATTTATTTTCTACCGGTGTAGCTGGTTTCTCTGTTTCTGTCTCAGTTGGCATTTCTTTATTTAACTGATCTTCAGAAACATAAGAACCAAATTGATTTATTTGATCTTCAACAATTTGTTTTTCTTCTTTTTCTTTTATTTGTTCTGGATTTTCATCTTTAGAAACCAAAACACCATTCATATCATAAACTTTACCATCTACATCATGGAACAATCCTTCTGTGTCATGATAAGAACCATCTGCGTAAATGAAATTACCTTTTTCGTCATAATGTCCTTCAGGAGTTTGTGTGTTTTGTTGATATTCTGGATCATATTTTTCTAGGCGTGATCTCAATGTAACATTTTCGTCCATCAAACGCTTAATTTGAGTTTGAACATTAATAAGTTCTTCCTCATTTTTATCTCTTTCTTTTACAAGATCATTTTTTTCATCAATAACTTTTTTCTCTGCAACTTTATATGCACTTCTCATAACCTTTTCAAAGAATGAATGATATTCAGAGACCATACCTTTAGTTGCAACTTCAAGACAATCTTTTAAGATAACATTTAATCTTTCTATTTCTTTATCTAGTTCTTCTTTTGATGATTTATATCTGCTTTCTTCTTGATCATAGTCTTTTTGAAGAGAAGCTTGCTTGCTGATTTCCTTATCTTGTTGTTGTTTTAACAATCCAACTTCAATTCTACTTGTTGTAGCGGCTTGTTGTTCAATAAGTTTTTGAATGTTTTCCTTAGATGCCTGAATTTTTCTTTGTAAATCCATTTGAACATTTTCATAGTTTCTTCTCAAAGCATCTTTTTGTGCTTCAACTTGAGCAATTTGAGAAAGAGTTGTTGTTCTTTTATTGATATAGATTTCACTTTCCTTCATAGCTCTATCAAGAAGCAAAGCACCATCAACGCCTACATTTTCAAAATTAAAGTCTGATGGTTTAACTTCATTTTTCTTAGCAGTTTCAAATTCTTCTTTTGCTTTTCTTGCTCTTTGCTCGTAATATTCACGCAATTGAGGATTTCCATTTTCTATTTCTTTTGCAGTAAATAACAAATCAAAATCTATGTATGGAGTAAGTTCAGCACAAGCATTTGTTAAAAATCTTGAAAATAAGTGATACATATGGTAAATATCATCTAAGTTAATAACACGCTTTCCTTTGATAAACAAAACTGCTATGCATCCAAGCAATAAAACAAGAGCAGGATAAATAAGTGCATAAGCAACAACCTGAGCTGAGAATGCTTGAGTTGGTTGTGTTGCGAAACCAAGAATTAAACTTATAACAGACCATACACCTGTTAAAAGCATTAAATTTCTTATATTGTTTTTCCAACTGCTTGTTTTTAAAGGTTTTTCAATAACATTTTCTTCTGTTAAATAATTAGCAGGTCCACCATCTCTATATAAAATATATTGTTGCCAATAGTATACTAAACGCTTTGGTCCCTTTTTAACCAACGCATTAAATTCTGCGATATTATTCTCATCTATTTTTTTATTTGTAAAAAGCCACTTATTAAGTTTATCAAGTGATCTTTTTAATCTTGCTTCATAAGAAAACACGGTCTTAATTGCAAACAATAAAATAAATAATGCTTCAACGCCTAAAATGATAGCCAAAAAACCAGCAATTCCAATAGATTCAAAAATCTGGTTTAAAAATGTCTTTATTGAACTATCAATACTTCCTAACAATGAAACCATATTAATCCCCTTTTAACTTATTTTTAGTATAACACATTATTTATTTTTTTACCAACAAAAATATTAATTTTTCGTATTTTTTTTCAATATTTTTTATTTTATTTTTTATTGTTATTATTATATAACTTATATATTTTAAAATATAAATAAATTGCCACTTATCAAACTAATTTTAGAAAAATAAAGAAAATAAATAAAGGGAATAAAAATCTTTATTCCCTTATTTATTATTAATTTATTAATTATTTTTTTATTTATATTTCAATAATTTGTCCATACTTTAAAGAAAGAAGAAATCTTTTATTTATCTTAATATTATATCCCTTTTCAATTGCAAGTGAATATAGATATATTTGTTTCTCATATCTTTGTCTAACTTTATTTATGTCTTTTTCTGATGTAAATTTATAATCAATTAGAATATTTTGTTTGCCTATACTGAATAAATCACAAATACCTTGAACAATAATATCTTTTAAACTTTCACTAATTCCAGCTTCTTTTAAGTTGGTTTTCATTATAAATTGTCTTTCTTTAAATGTTTTTCCATCACCTACAATTTTCTTTATTAAAGATATATTGTTATAAAGTAAATCAAAATCAATCAAACTATAATACTCATCACCCAGATTTTGAATTAAATACTCTTTATTTTTTTCTAAATCTTTTCTGTCATTAATTTTATTAAAATCTAAAACCTTTAAAGCTTCATGATAGGCATTTCCTCTTTTTATGGCCTCATCTCTGCTGCTAACTTTTAATATTTTCTGATTATTATTAACATTTAAAATTTGATGCTCATTATAGTCCTCATTTTCTTTATCCAAAAGTCCTGAAACAGAATTTTTATATTCATAAAAGCAATCATTATAATCATTATAAACAAAAGATACATACTTATTTAATTCATTATAATTTTCTTTTAATTTTTCAAAATCTATAATATTTAATTTAAGTTTATCTGAAATTTGTTCCTTAACTTCTCCTACTACATTAAATTCATAGTTTGCTGTTTTTATTTTTCCCTGTGAAAAAAGTTGATTAAAGAAATTTTGTCCTAAAGCTGAAAATATCAAGTCATAATAACAACTACATTCAAATATATCTTCTTTTATATCTATATCTTTTTCTTGAGCTGTTCCTATTAATATTAAATGGTTTTGAGCTCTTGTTAAAGCAACATAGAATATCATAATTTCATCAACAAAATCTTTTCTTTTGTTTGAGTATTTGTTTGCCAAGTAAATTGGAGAAGGAATTCTAATATTTTCGTCAAAGTCATATACAAAGGTTCCTATACCAAATTTTTTAGAAATATTATATGAACTTCTATTGCTCTTTCCAAGTCTTTCCCCACATCCAGCAAGTATAACAATTGGGTATTCTAGACCTTTAGTTGCATGAATTGTTGTTATTGTAATTGCATTACTTGAACTTTCAATCATTGTTCCTTCTGTTTTTACAGAATTTAAATAATTTATAAGACCTTGTAAGTTAAATTCATATTCGCCTGATTTTATTATTTTAAATAATTCGTTAATATGGCTATTTTTAATATTTGCAGAAGGAAGAGATGACAGATAAAGATTGTAGTCTGTTTTAACAAATAGATTTTGTAAAGCTTTGGTTACTCCTAAAATTTTACATTCAAAAGAAAAATCTTCAATCATTTTTAAAAAGTTATTAACCTTTTTATCAGTTTGAGATATATTTTTTATTGCTTCATAAAAAGAACTATTTTGATTGTTTTCTCTTATTTTTATTAACTCGTCTAGTTCAAAGCCACCAAACCAAGAATTCATAACTGAAACAAGAGAAATATCATCATCTAAATTTAATGTCAATTTCAATATACTTAATATAACTTGTAACTGTGCATCATCAAGAAGTGCCTGTTTTATATCAGCAACAATGTTATACCCTTTTTCCTGCATATAGCGAACACATTCCTGCATAATTTGATTTCTCTCTCTAAAGAGAATTGCTATATCGTTTTCCTGAACCTTTCTCCATTTTCCTTTTTTTGAATCGTATATTTCACTTTGAAGATATTTTTCTACTTTTAGACATATATCTTTAACTTCATTCTCATATTTTCTTGAAAAAGTTATATTATCTTCTTTTACACTATATAGCCCCTGTTTTTCTTCTTTTTCCTCTTCTTTTGGCAAAACAATATCTAGTGTTACAGCTGGGGTTTTATTGCTTTCAAAATTGCTTAACCCTTTTAACATTGATGTATTTTTGTAATCAATTCCAACACTTTCAATTGTCATAATTTTTTCAAAAATGCTGTTGACAAATTGAAGAAGCCTATCATCTGACCTAAAATTGCCTGTAAGATATAAGGCTTGTCCATCATCTGACGAACTGAACTGCTTAATGTCATTGGTCATAATTTCCATGCTAGCATTTCTAAAACCATATATACCCTGTTTTGGATCACCAACTGCAATAAACTTTCCACCATCTGCAATAGGTTTTATAATACTTTCTTGCAAGGTATTTGTGTCTTGATATTCATCAATAAAAATGTAGTCATATCTATTTTGCAATTCTTTTTTCACTTCTTCATCTTGAAGCAAGAGTTTTGCATATTTTTCTAGATCTGCAAAATCAACCCCTCTTTTAATATTCTTTTGATAATCATATTCTTTTTTATATTCTTTATATAGAAGAATTAACCCTTTAGATATGCCATTTTCTAAAATATTATTAAGTAAGTTTTGATTTATATATTCATATTGCATTGTCAGTTTTTGAATTTCTTTTTCATAATCACGACATTGAACAAGTTGGGCTTTAAGATCATCATCGTCTATTTTATTTCGTGGTAATGAAGCAAAAACATAACTATTTATCTTTGCACAGTTATCAAAAAAGTTTTCATAATTTTCACTTAAAGGAATGTTGCAAAAACTTAATAAATTTTCTTTAAAAGATTTATATGCATCATGAACATTATCGGTATTCAATACAAGCAATTTATCTTTCACTTTTTTCATATTTTGAAATATTAAATTATTTAAAAAATTATATGAAGCAATTAAATATTCACCATCTTTTTCAGCCAATTTATTTAATAAATTTTCGCTGTCTTGTTGACTATCAAAAAAGTTTTGCATACTTGTTATAATATTGAATATTTGCTCTTTATTCTTTTTAAAAGCAAAATATAAATCATCAAATAAATTCTTCTTTTCTTGAGCCAATCTATTAAAAACATGATTAAAACTCAAAAATTTTAAATTTTTGCTGGTTTTATCGTCTAATATTATGAAATTATCGTCTAATTCAACTTTATTAATATTTCTTTTCAAAAGTTTTTCACAAAAAGCATCTATCGTTGAAATATCGCTTATTGAGATATCATCAAGTTGTTCAATCAAAAAATCATCTATTTTTTGCTCTAGTATTGCTTTTGTAAGTCTTGTTTTCATCTCTCCTGCAGCTGCTTTTGTAAATGTTAAAACAAGCATACGAGATATAGGAACTTTTTGCTGGCAAATAAGTTTAATTAAATATTCAATCACAACAAAAGTTTTTCCGCTTCCTGCAGAAGCCGAAACTATTAAATTCTTTTTATCATTATCTAAAATTTTTTGTTGTTCTTTCGTTAACTTACTCATTTTCCTTTTTCTTAAATTCTCCTATTTTTGATTGTTTTCTTTCTCCATTTACTTTTTCAAATAAGCAAATAGAAAGAAATTGACAATTGTCACAAGCACTTTCACAAGGTTTAGGTTGTATGTAGCCTTCCAATATTTCATCAACTGCTTTATCAGCTATCATTTTAGCATAGTTTTCATATACATCTAAGTCTTCTTTTGCAATGGCATTTCCCTTATATTTTCCATTTCTACCTGTTGAAGAAGTTGATATATTTAAAATAGAGCTTTTACCTTCAGATATTAAATTTTTATCAATCATTTCTATAACTTCATCATCGTTTTTAACTATACCTTTCAAAATAACCTTGTCATCATCATTTTGTGCATAATCAAATTTTGCATTGAAGTAAAAAATTCCTGCTGGCTTTTTGTTAATTTTTTCTTTTACTGTTTTTTGATATAAAAATAGTTGCAACTTATTTCCAAAATAAAGTTCTTTTAATAAATTCCCCGTTTTGCCAGTTTTATAATCTATGATTCTGAAATAATTTTGACAAACATCAACTCTATCTGCTTTTCCTATCATTCTGATTTTTTCTTTATTCCCTAAAGTTAAATTGTCAAACTTCATTTCAATAAACTTAGGTTTAAATTCAGAATTTTTTATTTCTCTTACAATATCTTTTGATATAGAATATAGTTGTTTTTTGATATATCTTTTTAAACTAAATTTTTCATCGGTTGCATCAATTTTTTCTTCCAATTGTTCGTCTTTAATAATATTTTCAAAATTTTTATCTACAAATTCTTTTAGGTCAATATCAAAGTTATAATTATTATTAATAATCTTTTTAACCAAAAGTTCTGCACATCTATGGCATATATTTCCTATATCACGGACATCAAATTGATATGTCTTTTTCTCCTGAACCTTTAGTCCATAATTTAAAAAGTGCTTAAATGGACATGAAAAATATTGTTCAATTTGTGTTACTCTTATCTTATCATTGTAAAAATATAATTGATATGGATTTTGAGAAATATGATCTTTATTTATTATTAAATCTTTAAAAGGTAATTTTTTTGAAAAATCATATAGTGTTTTTATATTTTCGTCAACTTTTGAAAAATACTCGTCAATAAAATTATTTTTATTTCCTAAAGACAACTTTATCCTTTTTAACTCTTTTGCTGAATTTAAATTAAAAACATTTGATATTCTTATAGGCTGTGTAGAAAAGATATTGTTTAACGAATCTGCAAAGGTAGGTAATTCGGTTTTCTTTCCATCTTCATTTAATGCCTGATAAAATATAAACAATTTATCCTCTGCAAGCGATAAAAGATTAAATAATTTGAATCTATTTCTTCTGTTTATCATTCTTATAGTTGGTTCAATTTTTTTGTTATTAAAACTATATTTTATATCTTCGTCATTTAATAAACCATTGTCGTTGTTTGTTACCGGAAGATTTTGCCCACCAAGTATAAAAATAACTTTGCTATTTAAACAACTGCTGGTTGTTGCATCTCCAACAAAAATTCCATCAACAAATGTTGGAACTGTTGACACTTGTTTGAATGACATTAAAAGATTGAATTTTTTTAAATAGTCATTTGCACTTATCTCTTCAGTCTGATATTTTTCTATTAATTCCAATGTTTCTTCAATAATATCATAGATTTGAAGATTGATGTTTTTTTCTTTTAACAATTTCTTCTCTTGCAAACTGTCCATTATGCTTTCAAAATTTTCTTTAACATCTTGACAAATATTTCTGATAATCTCAGAAAAATCTTTTGCTTTCTTTGCTTTTTCTATATTTTGTAAGTATTTATTATAAGAAAAATCTTTTTCTAAATATTTTTTATATTTATATTTACCTTCAATATTGTAAGATTGACATCTTTCTATAAGTTCTTCATTTCTCTTTAAGAGAATATTTGAAAAAAGACTTATAAGTTTATCGTTAGGATATCCCATTATGACAGTTTCAAAAAAGTTATTAATCAAAATTCCAAGCAATGTTTTATCTGCTGTTATTGAAGAGTCTATATAGTATGGAAAGTTAAACTTTTTAAAAATAATATCTATAAAATTTTGATATTTTTCTAAATCACTTGTCATTACTATAAAATCTTTATATTTATAGCCTTGCGTTGAAAAATAATAAATAAGTTTAGCTACTGCTGTAACCTCTTCAGTGATATTGTTTGCAACAAATATGTTATAAAAGCCTCTGTTTTCACAACTAACCTTTTCGTAGCTATAAAGTCCACGAACTATTGCTTTTTTTTCATTTGTAAATTTTCCTTTTCTGTTTATTACATCAACAGGACAATTTAACTCTTTTGTTATGTTTATAATTTTTTGATATATATCTTTTTCATAAATATAATCATTTCCAATAGATATAGACTGCGTCAAACTTATATTTACTTGTTTAGAGTTTTCAACTAAAACTTTTATTAATTTATAAGCTTCTGCAGTAAAACTTTCAAATTGCGCAAAATAGAAAATTGAATTATTTAAAATCTTATTCTCTTTTATAACATTACATAAAAGAGATAATCTCTCGTTTGCATCAATTCGCCCTTGCAAAAGATTTTGATATTCCTTAAAAATAAGAGTAATATCATGATATTTTGCCCCAGCCATTCCATTAATATCTTTTTTGTCTTCCAAATCTTCAATGCTTATATTTGAACTTTTTAGTTGTGCTATAATTTTATTTATTTCATAACAAAAAGCAATATTGCTTTTCTTTAAAGTTAAAAAATCTTTTTTAACATTTTCAATTGCTTTTTCTGTTATAAGTAAACATTCCCCACTTGTCAGAACATCAACTTTAATATTTAATTTTTTAAATATATCATTTGCAAGAGAGGTCAATCCGACAACCCTAACATTAAAAAGGGCTTTTCTTGGTAAAGTATCAAGCAACAACTTTTCCATTTGCAAAGAATATTTGTCTGGAACGACCACAATATGTTCAATAAAATCATCACTATTATCAATAGTGTCAATCATATCCTTTGTCGCATCTAATGTTGTATTATTAATAAAAAGCTTTATATTCATGGATTTATTTTAACACATAAGGTTCAAAAAAAAAAGAAAAGTTTATGATTTACATATTTTATATATAAATCTCAATACCTTTCTTTTAAATAAAATTTTATATTATAATTATTATACATCAACAATTTTGTTTAATTTTTGTTTTTCAAGTTTTTCTCTTAACTTTGTTGCTTTATCACATTTTAATTTAATCATATTAGAAATTAACTTGGCATTTTCTTCTTTAATTTTCAAAAATTCGTTTTTTAAATCTTTATATTCTTTTTCTTTGTTGTGAAGTTCAATAATTGCTTTGCGAAGTTCTTGATTCGCATTTTCAAAATCAACTTTCACCTTGTCCGATATTTCTTCAATTGCATTTCTTTTAACTAATCTTACAAGTCCCATAAATAAAGATTGAATTTCGTTATCTGTTAAAGTTGTTCTTTTCTTAGTAAATTTAATAATCTTTTCGCCATCTAAATTGTTTTCGTTTGCAGAATTTGTTTTAGAAAGAAAATTTCTATATTTGTTTTGATAGCGAAGCATTTGTCCAACATCACCTTTTGATAATGTGTAACACGCTTTGCGAACGCTCATTCCTCCACTTACCATATCATCTATTTTTTTCATTAAATCATTTTCTTCTTCTTTTGAAAAATATATTATTGAAGATTTCTCATGTTTTGACAAATCTATTTTTAATTTTTCTAGTCGCTTGCTATCTTTAGATAAATTGTCAATTTCATGATAGTAATAATTTCTTACACTATTTGGTTTTCTATTATATTTTTTTGCATGATTAATAAAAGCATCTTTAAGAGGTTTGTTGTTGGCTTTAACATTTTCCACCTCTAAAAATAATTCTTTTACTTCTTGATTTTTCCATATTCCTTTTTTCATATTTTTCTCCTTGCCTTGTTTATAGACAAAAATTAAAAATTTTATACAAATTTTATGATTGATTAAATTTTATAATATAAATTAGTGATTTTATTTGAAAAATCGTCATTTATATTTAAATTTCTTAAAATCATAAATACATTAAAAATAAAAAGTTATATAAAGAAAGTTACACAATTGTTATATAAATCAACGACCTTTCATACTTTACAATATAAAAGGTCTTAAAATATCATGAAAAATATAATTATTTATACTCCTTATGACTGTCTGATAAAAACGAAAACTGAGCAAAACTTATTAGAAAAAAATCAACATCTTATATTAGAAAATTATAATGCCCAGAAGATAAGTGTTTATCCAATTGGCAAAAGTTCTAAATATTCATTTAATATAAATATTTCTGAGCAAAAAGACTCTAATCTCTACAGCATAATTGAAAAAGATGAAAATCTTTTAGTTTTCCTTTTAGATGGATTAATTGCAGAAAATATTAAAATATATAATTTTACTTTCCAAAATAAAAGAAGCTCAATAGAAGTTTCTTCTCAAAAGATAGTTTTTTCAACAGAAAATAATAAAAAGATTATACGATTACCAAACGAATCTAAAAACTTTATTTGTGGCAATTTTAATCACATAATTTATGCTAAATTTTCGGATAGTTACAATGAAAAAATCATAGCATACAACACGTTAACAAATCATGCAAAAATGTTTTCGGGTGATAATATAGATATTAATAACAATGGTTTTATAATTAAAAATAATTCATCTACATCTTATCAGAATAATCAAAGTGAATATTTTATTGACAACCAGGGTCTTAAAATTAAATCAAAGTCTTTAATTCCTTCTGATAGATTTTTACCTGAAGAACTTATTTCTTATAACTTTATGGAATCAATTAAAAATAATGACTACAAAAATGCCTTGTCTTATCTATCCGAAAATTTGCAATCTAAAATAAACGAAACAACTTTAAAAAATTATTTTGGCGACATCAGTTATTTTTATACAATTGATAAAAATTCATGTTTTGCAATATCTGATAACAAAAATATTCTTTATGATTTTTCTATTTTAAATAATAAAATAAACGAAATAACTGATAATCAACAATAAAAAAAGATACTATTTACTAGTATCTTTTTATTTTAATATTCTTATGTATTTACTACATATTGTCTCTATCATCATATAAATATGAATTTGAATCAATATTATCTTTTTCTTCTTCTTTCTTCGTTTCTACAAAAGTATTTATTGCTTTATCTTCAAATGTTTCTTTTGCACGTATTTGAGTAAATTTCAAAGCCTTTTCTACAAATTCATCTTTATTTTCGCCTTTATTTATAAAATCTTCTTCTTTATTTGCTAGATTTTTTAAGGCCATTTTATATGTTTCCATAGGAATAACTTGGCTTTTTTCTCCATACTGATCAACAATTTCAGGTCTTGTCGTTAACATTTTAAGAGTGTTTAGTTTGGTCTTTAAATTATACATTATGTTAGACTTTAAGATTCCCTTTAAATCCTCTTTGTCAAACAACAAAGTATCTTTTCTATTGTCATAAAATTTTTGTTTATATTTCATATCTTTGTAGTTCATTAAATCTTTAATAGGAAATACACAGTGAGAAAAATCATAAGGTTTGTATCTGCTGTTAGCATCAACAGTGATATCACATGCATAATAACCCTTTATATTGTATTGTGAATCATTTATATAAACTAAATTATGAGTATGTTTTCCTAAATTCTTATTGTCTTTTGAAAAAAATCCACAGCCAACAATATCACAAGTCAAATTTTTATCTTCAAGTCTGTCTATAACTGCTTTTAATAATGATGAATAGCCAGAACATACAATTTTCTTGTTATTAACAACTCCAACAATAACTCTTGCCTCTTCAATATTATTACTTGCTTTATATTTTAATTGAGAAAATTTATTATGCAAATAAAGAATTGTTTCAAAAGGAGTTAATTTGTTTTTCTTAATATCTCTGACAATAAAATCAATAAAAACATTTGCTTTTAAAACCTGTTCAAAAGTCCACGCTTTTTTATAATCATCAATATTCTTAAATTTATGTAACTCGTTAAATTTTACAGTGTTATTGTCATCATATTTTCTAAGCACAGAATCTAATTCACCAACCAAATTTAATTCATCTGCTGAGTATAGATAATTTGCTTTGTCACCGTTGTCTTGACTTCCCATTTTGCTGTCAATACCAACTTTTACTTCTTTATTTTGTTCAAGCAAAATTGAACAATATTTTTTTAAATAGTCTATATTTTCTTTTGTAATATTGTTTTTATCTAGCGAAAATAAATACACATTTTCACGATCATATTTATATTTTTCTAATTCACTTTGTAATTTTTCAACCGAATTTTTAAGACTTGAATAAGTTTCAACATTCTCAAATGCTTTGTTCATTTCTTGAAATGCAAAATAGATTGATAGTCTTTGCTTTATTTGTAAATAACCTACATCATTTACTTTATTTATATCATCAAAATTTAATTTTATATTTTGATCTTTAAAATTTTTTAAGTAAAATTTGCAAACTGATTTTTTTTCTTCCAATGTGTCGTCAGAATTATCATTATCATTATATATGATTAATTGTACATAGTCATCATCAGTCATTTTGTGTTTTGCTAATTTTTGATTTTCTTTATTAATTTTTTCTTTAGTTAATAAAATACAAATATCGTATAGTAACTTAACTCTTTTTAAAGCTATTCCAAAATAATCTTTATTTTTTAAATTAAGGGCGTTAATAACAAATGAATTCTTTTTTATATTATCAAATTCTTCTTTATTGTTTTTAAATTGATCAATATTTTTCTTTATTTCTTCAATATTGATATCCATTATTATCACCCTCCTTTTTATTTATTTTTATATTTTTTTTGTAGTTTTTGTTGTCTAACCCATGTTTTCATAACAAACTTTTTTGGAAATAGGTTTACCATTCTAACTTGAGATCTTGCAATAAAACCACAAATAGATAATTCTTTTCCCTTTTTAACATCTTTTATTGCCTTTTTAACAACATTTTCAGGCTTATACATTGCAACATATTTTGTAACAACTTCTTCCTTTGCTTTTGTTTTTGTAGCTCTGTCAAAAAAGGCTGTTTTTGTCCAGAAAGGACAGACGCAAGTAACTTTTATATTTCTATTTTTTAATTCTACATTTAACGCTCTTGAATAACTAATAACAAATGCTTTTGTTGCCGCATAAGTTGCCATATATGGAACAGGTTGAAAACCTGCAACAGAAGCGATCTGAATAATTTTTCCACCATTTTTCATAAAAGGCAGAGTTAGTTCGGTCATTTTTAGTAATGCTTTGCAATTTAAGTCTACCATATTGGCCGAGCTTTTAACGTCTATTTCATCATATCTTCCAAACTTTCCAAAACCAGAGCAATTTACAAGCAAACTTACATTAACATTTTCTTTTTCTAACATATCTTTATAAATGTCAAAACTATTATCATCTGTCAAGTCTAATGCTAATGAAATAAAAGAAGATTTTAATTCTTTTTTAACTTCTTCAAGTTTTTCTTTTTCTAGACCGATTCCCCAAATTTCATCAAATTGTCCGTCTAACTGTTTAACAAATTCTCTTCCCATTCCGGAAGAAGCTCCAGTAATAACAGCAATATTTTTTTCAGTCATTTTTACTCCTTTTGCTATAGTTAGTTTATAATTAACATTTGTTTGTTATATAGCATTTTTTATATCATTATACAAGTCATAATCTAAATAAGTTAAAGCTTTTTCTTTGATTTTATCAGGTATTCCATAAAAATATTCAGCAATAGAACAAGAAATCGCAGCTAGAGTATCACTATCTCCTCCAATAGAAATGGTTGTTCTTAAACAATCTTCAAAACTTTTTGATTTTAGAAAACAATATATTGCAACAGGAATTGTTTTTTGACAAGTTTCATCAAATTCATAATTTTTTACCAAATCTCTATATTTATAATCTAATGGATAATAATGTTTTTCAATATAATCTTTAATCTCTTCCTTTGTATAATTATTTTTAGCCATATAAATTGCTACAGCTGTTGCTTCAGCACCTTTCAAACCTTCGCTATGATTATGTGTAACAATGGTTACTTTCCTAGCTAAATCTTTTACTTCATCAATACTATTGGCAAATTCTACAACAGGACTAACTCTCATTCCTGCACCATTTCCATAACTATTATAAGGTAGAGGATCTTTTGAATAAATCCAATTTTTAAAATTAGAACCATAGCTGCAATCAGGATATTTTTTCCCATAATATTGCATTTTTTCAACAACTTTTTTAGATAAATTTTCATAATTACCATTGCATTCTACTAATGCCTTATAAACAGCTATTGTCATAACTGTATCATCAGTAAATTTACAATATTCACTAAACAATTTAAATCTTTTAGTCTTAATATTGTTAAATTCATATATAGAACCTACTATATCACCTATAATAGCACCTAACATAACTACTCCTATTCCTAATTATTAATAAACTATTTTTTTATATCACTAATTAAGATCTTGTTTTGTTTGTGTTTCTTCTTTTGCATCTTGCTGTTTGTTGTTTTCCCAGTTTGGTTCATTTCTTAAAAGCATATCTCCTATTCTCGTAACAACAGAACCTGCAACTATCATTAAAATGAAAGGAATTGCTACAAACCAAGCTATCATTGCTCTATCAGTTTCAAACTTCATAAAAAGAATTATAAAAGAAATAAAAGAAGCAACAAAACCAGCCAATCCCAAAGCAAGTGTTAAACCGCCTGAAACAAGATATCTTTTTTTGATTTTTTCCTGTTCTTCTTGATTGTATTTACTCGTAATTTTTTTATTGATTCTTTTAATATAACCTTCCATAATATCCTCTCAATAAATGATACCATAAAAAAAAAGTTTTGTAAATAATATTATTAAATTCCTATACTTATAACAATTGATTATAAATTCTTAAATACAATTAATAAACTATTAAAAATAATAAAAAAATTATAGATAATAACAAAAAGATTTATTTTTAATAAATTTAATAATACAATAAAGTTTTTCTTACATTAACTTGCAAAATTATATAAATTCATATATAATATAAATGCTAAATAAGAAAGTAATTATGCGGATATGGTGGAATGGCAGACACGCTGGATTTAGGTTCCAGTCCGAAAGGGTGCAGGTTCAACTCCTGTTATCCGCACCAAAAAGAACACTTATAAAAGTGTTCTTTTTTTTAAAATCTATTTTATATTTTATATATTTCTGTATAAATTTTAATTTATTTAAACTTTACATAAACTTCTTTAAAATATTTATAACTTCTGAATGTGGTGTACAAATAATAATTTTGCTTTGATCAATAAATTCTTCCATCTTTTTTAAGACTAGATTAAGATTTTTTTATCCTTACTTTCATCAAATATTCTATCAACTTTAGTTTTTTATAATTCTACCCTAAAAATATTTTCAGGAACATCAATTTATATTTTTATCTTAACTCACCAATATCAACAAAATTATCAGGATGTTTATAACATAAATATAATTTTTCCACATCCTGGAGTTGCTACTATTGCTTTAAATTTCTTTCCATTATATTTCATAAAAAATATATTAAATAATAAAAAATCAATACTTAAATAAGCATTGATATCTTTTAATAAATATTGTAATGTAAATTCTTTATTTATTTTAGGGCTTGTATTTAATATCGCATTTCTTAATTATTATGAAAAATGATATTTTAATACAATAAATTAAATGAAATTTAAACTGGTTTTAATATTATTTAGTTATATTTATATAACTATTTTTATTAGCAAATACTATTTTCTTTTTCTAATTCTCTACGTGCTTCTTGATATTTTTCTATCGTTTCAAGTAAATATCTTTCTTTTCCTCTGGCATCAAGATTCATAAGTTTGTTTTCATCCATTAATCTTTTTAAAGGATTACAAATATCAATATTATCAGTCATCATTTCCTTTACTTTATTGTAAAAGCTCTGATCATGGTGATCTATAATTTTAATATTTGTATTGGCATATGTAGCTCTTAACTCCTTATTGATCATTCTGTTTTTTGCTTTCATAGCTAGTGTTTTTAAAATATCATTTTTCATAATTCTAATCTCCTTTTATAATTTTATGTTTTTTCAAAAACAATTACATTATATAATGTTTTATATATAAATTAAAATTATTTGAACGCATATTTTTTGTATTACTGTCGAATTATGTAAAGTTTTTTCTATAGATTAAATATTGATCTTGTTTTAGCATCAAAATACAAATCAATGCAAAATATCAAGCAACAAACTATCAATATAAAGTAAAATAAAAGATAACACCTAGAATAATTATAAATGTCACCTTTTATTATTTAAATTTTATATCTTATTAATCTAATATAATTATTACATTATTAATTATTACATACTTTTAATTATTATGTGGCTTTAATTATTATGTGGCTTTAAATTGTAACTTAAAAAAATACAGAATCATATTATTCTGTATTTTTTATAATTAAAATTCTTCAGCTAAAATTTCAAAATAAGCTTCAGGATGGTTGCATACTGGACAAACCTTTGGTGGTTCATTTCCTACATAAATATGACCGCAATTTCTGCAAATCCAAATTTTCTTGTCAGTTTTCTTAAATACTTTACCTTCTTTAACTAACTCTGCAAGCTTATTATATCTTTCTTCATGTCTTTTTTCAATATCAGCGACTGCTGCAAATTTATAAGCAAGATCATCAAATCCTTCTTCCTTTGCTTCTTTTGCCATTCTTGCATACATAGCTGTCCATTCACCATGTTCTCCTGCAGCTGCGTCAATAAGATTTTCAAGTGTTGATGGAACATCTCCTCCATGCAATGCTTTAAACCATAATTTAGCATGTTCTTTTTCATTATTTGCAGTTTCTTCAAATATGCTAGCTATTTGTTCATATCCATCTTTCTTTGCCTTTGAAGCATAAAAAGTATATTTATTTCTAGCTTGGCTTTCTCCAGCAAAAGCTTCCATTAAATTTTTTTCTGTTTTAGTTCCTTTAAGATCTTTCATTGTTAACCTCCATGAACATTATAACATAAACA
>CALWRN010000019.1 GCA_944383975.1 uncultured Clostridia bacterium
TTGTAACAAATAAACTTAGTCCTTGTTTGATTGCTTGATTTTCATTTGTCCATTGAAGCTTTGGCCATTTAATGTTACACATCATACCTATTCCACTAAAGGTTATCATTGCAACGATGGGAACAAGTATTGTTATAACGATTAAATCTATGCTTGGTTGTAAAATAGAAAGGAATATGATATTTCCAACTATTATAAATGGTGAGAATAAAATTATGTTAAACAAAATTTTAGAGAAAATAATCTTTCTTGCCGAAATTGGAAGGCTTTTTAAAATATAATATTTGCTTCCCTCAATTGAGATTGAAACTGATGTTGGACTTCCAATACCAAGACTCATTGAACTAAAACATACATACATTAAAACAAAATATTCTGCAGGAAACGACATTGAAGGGTTAATCATCATTTGTTTAGCACTTATCCCCATGCTTACGGCAAGCACTATTAATATGATTGGTGCAATCAAACAATTTATAAAATAGGCAGGAGTAAAGAAAAATGTTTTTGCCTCTTTTCTTATTAAAGAAGAAATAATGCTTGATTGTCTATAGGTGATTGGCCTAGAAATCTTTTTTCTTTGTGATGAATAATATGCAGAGTTTATTTTTTTATAGCCAATTGTTACTATAAATATGCCTATTATTGAATATGCAATAGTAAGTGCCAAGAAAATGAAAAACGATTCAGCTGATATGGTTGTGATTGCATCAAACAAAAAATATATGTGTGGGAAAACAATTTTCAACCATAAAGGAATTCCTTGAGAAAAAATTTTTTCTACAAGACCACTGTTTGCAAGAGTTATAAAAGCAACCAACAAAATAGTAAAAATGATTGTAAGAATATTATTTATAATTGATCTATTTTTCACTTTCATAGTGGCAATATTGATTAAAAAAGCAATAATATTCCCAACGAATTGAGTGTATGTCGGAATTAAAAACAAAGCAATGATTGTAAATATTATTGCCCAAACATTAATTGGACAAAATATGAAATATACAACAAAAGCAGGGATTGCTATAATAAGGCTATATAAAAAAGATACAAGATAGGAACTTATATATTTTGCTGTGATGATTGAAGATGTTCTTATTGGCATAGAAGCCAAAAGCGAGTAGTCTTTGTTTTTATAATATTGATTTTGACAATCGTAAGCAGTCATCACTAAAACAATAAATGAAGCAAACATAAGTCCTATTAATAAAACAAGTTCACTTTTTCCATTTGCTGAAAACTGTTCAGCAGTTCCCCAATAAGCAATTCCCATTGATATTGCAACGATTGAAAAAAGCAAAATAACAAGAAGTGAATTTCCAACCTTACTTTTCATTTTTTTTGAGTGAAAAAATTGAGTTATAGTCTGTTTAAAATATATTATAGACAACTTAAGTGCGATTTTCATTTTCTATCTCCAAAAATATATTTTCAAGGCTATCATTATTTGTGATATTTTGCATTGTGTCATAGGCAACAAGTTTACCTTTTTTAATTATTGCAACATGAGAACATATTTTTTCTGCAACATCTAAAACATGTGTTGAATAAAAAATTGTTGAACCTTCTTTTGCAATATTTTGCATTATTTCTTTAAAGGCGTGACTGCTTATTGGATCAAGTCCTACAAAAGGCTCGTCTAACAATAATAATTTTGGAGAATGAATTAAGGCTGAAACCAGTGCAAGCTTTTGTTTCATACCATGACTATAACTTGAAATAGGTGAGGATAAATCGTTGTATATTTCAAGTTTTTTTGAATAACATTCAATTTTTGATTTTCTTATATCTGTTTTGACATTAAAAACATCTGCTATAAAATTTAAATAATCAATACCTTTCAAATGTTCATATAGATCTGGATTATCTGGAATATAAGAAATTATTTTCTTTGCTTCTAAAGGATTTTTATTTACATCAATTCCATTAATTTCAATTTTTCCTTCATAGTCTATTATTCCTGCAATTGATTTTAAGGTTGTTGTTTTTCCTGCACCATTATGACCAATAAAGGCACAAATTTGCCCATCTGGAATATTTAATGATAAATCATCTACAGCAACTTTATCGCCAAATTTTTTTGTTAAATGTTCAATTTTTAACATATTTTCTCCTTAAAAGAATTTAATTCATTATATCATTTTAAATATATTAAATGAAATTATTTTAAGCATTATTGATAGTATTTTTAAGAATAATCAAACTATTTGTCAATTTTTGCAATAAAAAAATAGATTATTTTAATAATCTATTTTTAACCTAATAAGAAACCTTGAATAATTGTGTCTTCCGCTTCCTCTTGAGACAATCCTAAGGTCATAAGTTTTATTAATTCATCTCCGGCGATTTTTCCTATTGCTGCTTCGTGAACTAGTGATGCATTGTTATCTATAGCATCTATCATTGGGATTGAAACAATTCTTGAATTATTTAAAACTATACCATCACATTCAACATGACCAAAACATTCATTTTTGCCTATTAAGTCTGACTTAAATTCTTGATAAGAATTATCTTTTGCAACGCTATGGCTGACAACTTCAACAGAAGAATGTTTTCCAATTAAATCAACTTTAAAATATGTTTTAGCTGTTTGATTGTCTGTTGTAAGCAAGTTCTCTTGAATATTAAGTTTAGCATTATCTTTTAATTTAGCAAATGTCTTTCGTATTGTTGATGTGACTCCTTCAAGTTGAGTTGTTTCCAACATCATCTCACTATTTTCTTCCATAATTATCTTTGTTACTGGGTTTAAGATTTTTCCACCAGTTCCATTGCCTTCTCCAACATGTCTTTCTATATATTTTACTTTTGCATTTTTTCCGACATGAAATGAGTGAATACCATTATGTGTGCTTGTATTGCAAGTTTTATTGTGTATTCCGCATCCTGCAACAATAGTTACATCTGAATTTTCGCCAACATAAAAATCATTATAAACAAGGTCATTAAGACCTCCAACCGTGATAATAACGGGGATATGGACACTTTTATTTTTAACATTAGGTTTTATTACAATATCAATTCCGCTTTTATTTTTTTTAGGAATGATTTCAATATCTTTTGTAGATTGTCTTTCTACAGCTTGACCATTTTTACGGATATTGAAAGCACCACTTGGAATTGTATGTAGATCAGCAATTTTTTCAAGTAATTTTTTTTCTATATTATTCATTTTCACCTCTCAATTTGTTGCAAACATTATTTTCAATCATAGGTAAAACATCTTTATATGAACCAATTTTTACAATTTGACCATTTTTTAATAAAATAATTTCATCAGCAATTTCTAGTATTTTTCTTTGGTGACTGACAATTATGTTAGTTGAATTTTTAAGATTTGAGAAAATTTTGGTTAAATTATCAAAACTCCAAAGGTCAATTCCAGCCTCTGGTTCATCAAAAATATTCAATTTAGTGTTTCTTGCAAGGACCATAGCAAGTTCTATTCTTTTAAGTTCTCCACCAGAAAGTTTGTCATCTATTGGTCTATTTATATAGTCTTTTGCACATAATCCAACAGTTGAAAGATAATTGCAAAGAGAATTAAAATCATTTTTCTTTCCACTTGCAATATCCAATAAATCTCTTACTTTAAGTCCTTTAAATGTTACAGGTTGCTGAAAGGCAAAACTAATCCCAAGATTTGCTCTTTCATTTATAGAAAGGGGATTAAGATTCTTTTCATCAAAAAAGATATCTCCACTTGTAGGGGATTTTATTCCCATAATTAATTTTACAAGTGTAGATTTCCCACTTCCGTTAGGACCTGTTATAACATAAATTTTATTGTCTTTTAATTCAATGTTTATATCTTTTAAAATATTTTTAACAGTATCATTTTCTGTGATACTATAATTTAAATTTTTTATTTTCAGCATGCAATCATTATATCATTATAAAAAAAGACTGTCAACAATACAGCCTTTTATTTTAAATTGAATATTTCTCCATCTTGATTAATATACATTTTTTCTCCATTAGGAACTTTTGGTAAGCCTGGCATCAAAGAGATGTTTCCTGCAATTGCGACAACAAATCTTGCACCATTTTTTATTTCTAAATCATTTACATGAAGGGTAAAGTTTTGTGGTCTGCCAATAAGTTTTGGATCGTCTGATAAAGAATATTGAGTTTTTGCTATTATAACATAATAGTTTTGTGCGATTTTATTAAATTTTTCAAGTTTTTCACTTGCTAATTGAGAATAGACAACATTGTTTGCACCATAAATTTTTGTTGCAATATCGTTTATTTTATTTTCTATTGTGTCGTCAAGCTTGTAACTATACTGAAGGGGAAGTCTTTTATATTGACACAAATTTATAACTCTTTTTGCAAGGTCAATGCACCCTTTGCCTCCTTCCAGGAAAGGACTGCACAAAACACAGTCAATTTGTTTTGTTGAACATAAGTTTAATATAGTTTGCAAGTCTTCTTCACTATCATCAGCAAATTTATTTAGTGCAACCACAACCTTTTTGTTATAAATTTTTTTAATATTTTCAACATGTTTTTCAAGGTTACTAAAACCAGATATCAAATCTTCATTTTGTCCATGAAGTTTTAACGCTTTGACTGTTGCGACAAGAACAACCAAGTTTGGATTGATTGATGCTTCTCTACACTTCATATCAAGAAATTTTTCTCCACCTAGATCTGCGCCGAATCCAGCTTCTGTAATACAATAATCTGCAAGTGACAATGCCGTTTTTGTGGCAATGATTGAATTGCAACCATGTGCAATATTTGCAAAAGGTCCGCCATGTATTATACAAGGTGTATGTTGTAGTGTTTGAACAAGGTTAGGTTTTATTGCGTCTTTAAGCAATATTGTCATTGCCTCTTCTGCATGAAGGTCTTTGGCATAAATAGGGTTATTATCTTTAGAAAATCCTATCAATATATTGCCAAGTCTTTCTTTTAAATCGTCAATATTTTTAGCAAGGCATAGTATAGCCATTATTTCGCTTGCGGCTGTAATTGAAAAACTCTCTTGCCTTTTTACATTGCGTTTTAAAGGCTCTTCATTTATTGTAATTTCTCTTAAAGCCCTATCATTCATATCTAGGCAACGGTGAAATAGAATTTGGTTAGGATCAATATTTAAAGAATTTCCTTGAAAAATATGGTTGTCAATAAAAGCAGACAATAAATTGTTTGCGCTTGTTATGGCATGAAAATCTCCTGTAAAATGTAGGTTTATATCATCGCTAGGCTCAACGCGAGATTTTCCACCACCAGTTGCTCCGCCTTTAATTCCAAAAACGGGGCCAAGAGATGGCTCGCGAAGTGCAAGACAGACCTTTTCATTTAAAAGGGTAAAGGCATCAGCAAGACCAATAGAAACGGTGGTTTTTCCTTCTCCTGATGTGGTTGGATTAATAGCTGTAACCAAAATAAGTTTTCCCTTTGGAGACAATTTCAATCCGGATATTTTTGCTTTATAATTTCCATATAATTCTAAATTTTCTTTTTTTAAACCTAATTTTTTAGCAATAGTTGTAATGTTTAATAATCTATTCATTTCTTCTTCCTTTTTTATATTATAACATAAAAATTATTTAAATTTTAAACATTTAATAAAATTTAATTTAATATTGTTCCATTGTTATAAAATTAAATATATTGACATATATTTTTCTATACAATATAATTATAAAAAGGAGCAAATTTATGAATGATTTTCTTAAAACTATTGATCAATTCCCTTTGATTCTTAAAATAGTTTTGGCCTTGCCTGTTTTAGATATCGTTTGGGTAATTTATAGAATTGTTAAATCTGCACAAAAACAAAGCATGTTTGGTGTTGTTTTAGGCATTATTATGATCATTGTAGGCATACCATTTTTATGGCTTATTGACATAATTTCATTGATTGTTTGCAATAAAGTTTTATGGATAGATTAAAAAAAGCGTCTAATATTAGACGTTTTTTTTGTAATTTGATTAAAAATGTGTATAATATATTATAAGATTAATAATAAAACATTGTTTTATTAAATATGTTTCTATTTCAATAAAAGATATTTTTGTTTTATAGAATGCAAAGGAGGATCGTATGGCTTTACTTGATAGATTTTTTGGTAATCATGATGAGTATGATGATGACGAAGAAAGTTACTTAAATAATGATGAAGACGACGAAGAAGGCGATGATGACGATGAAGAAGATGATGATGACAATCCAACTGGATTTGGAGATGATGACGACAATCCGGATGGGTATGGTGGAACGCCAGAAGTAGATCCAAATGCTTCACCTTTTGGAGATGAAGACGAGGAAGATGAAAACAGAGATGATGATGGTGAAGGGTCATCTGATGAAAAAGACAAGAAGAACAAAAAGAAAAAGAAAAAAGGCGAAGAGACTGATAAGGATAATGGAAAAACAAAAGTAAAAGGAAAAGTTAAAAAACCTTCATCAAAGGCAGCAATGAAAAAGAATGCAATTTCTTATGGCTGTCTGCCAACAGCAGAGGGATATTGTCCTTTTTGTAAAGAATACTCTATGTTTAAGAGTATGCGTTTTGGAGATAAGGTGTTGGTTGAAGGTCCTGTAGCCCTTATTGCAAAACAAAAGATTAGCACATTTTATTGTATGAATAAGGCATGCAAAAAAAATTGGAAATCTGGTTGGTGTGTTCGTTGTGCAGGAGAACGATATATTGGTAAAAAAATGCCAATGAAAAGAATTTTAAACAAAGATTAAATATTATTAAAAAGTTGAAAAATTAATAAAAAATAACAATAAAATGCAAAAAAAAAGACGAAAATTTCGTCTTTTTTTATTTTTTTTAATTAAATTTTTAATCTTCAAACAAATGATTATTTAAGAACACAGGTTCGCATGTAATGTTTATTCCTATCTTTTTAAGTGATTGCTCTTCAGCAGGAGAGAGAATGTATGTTGAATGTGCTTCGCAACCACGCAATTTAGGAAGGCAGTCAATAGCCTTTTTTGCTTTATCATTTGAATGTGATGAAATTGCAAGTGCAATCAAAACATCATCAACAGTTAAAACACTGCATTTTGAGTGTAAATATTCTGTTCTAAGTTTTACAATAGGCATAAGTATATCATCAGATATAATATCAAAATCATCACCTAAATTTGCAAGAGTTCGCAAAGCATTCAGTATTACAGCTCCACTTGCAGATATTATTTTTTTACTCTTTCCATATACTATTTCGCCACTAGGGAGTTCTAGAGCAACGCATGGATATCCACTTTCTTTACTTATTGCTTTAGCATGATTAACAACAGAAAGGAAGTCTGGTGTTAGATCAAGTTCTGCCATTAAAAATCTTATTCTTTCTACGGTGTCAAAGCTTGCTTGTCCTCGCTTATAATCGCACTCTGTTCTAAAATATCTTCTTACCACTTCTTTTTTTGCTGCTTCTTTAACAACATCTTCGTCAATGATAGCACTAGCAACCATATTAACGCCCATATCTGTAGGTGATTTATAAATATCCTTTCCTGTTATTTTCTTTAAAATATTTTTTAAAACAGGGAAAACTTCAATATCTCTATTATAATTTACTGTTAAAACTCCATAAGCATTAAAATGATAAGGGTCAATTTGATTTACATCTTTTAAGTCGGCAGTTGCAGCTTCATAGGCTATATTAACAGGGTGTTTTAAAGGAAGATTCCAAACAGGGAATGTTTCAAACTTTGCGTATCCAGACTTTATTCCACGCTTAAAGTCGTGATACATTTGACTTAAACATGTTGCAAGTTTTCCACTTGAAGGACCAGGTGCTGTTACAACAACTAAAGGTCTTGTTGTTTCTATATATGGATTTGCACCGTATCCTTCGTCAGAAACGATCACATCAACTTCGCTTGGGTAACCTTTGGTATATTTATGGAAATAAACCTTTTCGCCGTGATTTTCAAGTTTTTGGGCAAATTTAATTGCACTAGGTTGACCTTTAAAGAGAGTAATAACAATTGATGAAACATAAAGACCAAGTTCTCTTAAATTGTCTATAATGCGAAGCATCTCGTTGTCATAACTAAGCCCCAAGTCGGCTCTTATTCTGTTTTTTTCAATATCATTTGCAGATATGCAGAAAATTATTTCAGCTTTATCTTTAAGTTTCATTAAAAGTTTTGTTTTTATATTTGGATCAAATCCAGGCAATACTCTTGCAGCATGAAGATCATCAAAAAGTTTACCTCCAAATTCAAGATAAAGTTTTTTGAATTTTTTAATTCTATCTAAGATATTTTTGCTTTGCAACTTTAGATATAATTGATTGTCAAAACCAATCTTATTTTTGCTTGTTTTTGTTTTTGAGTTTGTGTTTGTCATAAAAACTCCTTTATATTTAAAAGTATAATCATATTTTTTTAAATTTCATAGCAAATTTAATAAATTTTTAGCCTTTAAAACTTATTTTATAATTATAAGTATAAAAAAACAAACTAGAAAATATTAAATTCTAGTTTGCTTTATTTGAGTTTTATTTGTTGCCTATAAAGATAGAAAAACTATTCCAAACAATTTTCTTCAGTTTGTTCTTGTGGCTTTTCGTGGTTTAATTCAATAATCTTATTTTTAATTTTTGCTATAATTGGCTGACGCGTTCTTTCTTTTATTCTGCCTAAATGTTGTTCGTTGTCTATAAGCACATATTTATTATTTATTGTATCAATTTTCATTGCTGCTAAATTAAAAAATGTTGGCAAAGGTTGATATGGGTCTTTTATTTGGTCTAGCAATGAATAACAACGTTTTTTCCACCTATATTGATCTCCCTCTGGTGTAGAAAAATCAACGATTTGATTAGGTGCAAGTTTTATATATTTAGGAATTGCTAAAATCACAACATCTCTTATGTTAGGGTTTTTAGCAACATATGAATAAGTTAAAATGCGTTTAATATCAAAATCACTGCTTGTTCCCATATAGGTCAATGTTCTTGATATGGTTGAATATGAACATTTTATGCCTTCATTTAATATTTTTTCCATGATTGCATCAGGTGATAAATTTTCTCCATCATTTATGTGATGGCAAAAAATATTATAAACACTGTATGGATTGTTTGTGTTTAAAGATTTTATTAACTTTGTTAAATCGCTTTTTAGTAATGATAAATCTAAATATTTTCTTTCCATGATTATAAATTATATCATTAAATATATTTAGTTTCAATACCCCATTTAAGAAATATTTATGTGATTATTTTATATAATTTGTAACAAAAATATTTTACAATATAAATAATTAGGCTTTGATTTTTGATAAATCTATGGTAAAATGAAAAAGATTTAAAGATATAAATCAAAAAACTAAAGGGGAATTTTATGAAAAAGGTAATGATTTTAACAGTTACTGCTGGAAACGGGCATAATGCTTGTGCCAAAGGAATGAAAGAAAAGTTGGAAAGTTTGGGAAATGTTGAGGTAAAGGTTATTGATCTTCTCAAAGAATATTCTACTGATCTTAAAGTTTGGACGGCAGATAAAGGATATAATATTGCAGTTGCTCATCTTCGTCATGTTTATAATATGTTCTATGAAATTTTTAAAAATGTTCCACCAGAAGATAGAAATAAATGTGCCGGTCAAGGTATGGCTATCTCAACTTTAAAAGGTTTGCTGAAAGAAATATATACTTTTAAGCCTGATGTTATATATGCAACTCATTTCTATGCTGGTATTGCTATAACAGATTTGCGTCTTGTATATGATATTCCTTGCAAAGTCATCATCTCAAATTTGGATTATGTCAATTCTCCTTTCTGGGAAGCTTGTGTAGGTGTTGATTATTTCGCTATTCCTCACGAAGATTTTATAGAGGAATGTGAAAGAGAAGGCTTTAAAAAATCTCAATTGATTCCTGCAGGAATTCCTGTTGGTGACAAATTTTATATAGAAAAAGACAAGAAGGAAGCTAAAAAAGAACTTGGTCTTAATCCAGATGTTTTCACCATAATGGTCATGTTTGGTGGCGGTCATTGGGCAGGTGGATTTAAAATATTTAAAGATCTTGTTGACAGCGTAAAAGATCGTAATGTTCAAATAATAATGATTAATGGACGAAACAAAGAGGGATATGATAAAATCGCAAAAATGAAATTCCCTAAAAATATAACTGTTGTTAATGTTGGCTTCACAAATCAAGTTGATTTATATATGTCAGCATCAGATATTATTTTAAATAAATTAGGTGGAACATCTGCGACAGAAATGATTAATAAAAAATTGCCAATTGTGGTTACTGAAATCTTGCCAGCACAGGAAAAATACAATCTTGTTTATTTAAAGAAAAAAGGAATTGTTAAATCATTCAAAAATAAAAAAGAACTTAAAGATGCTGTTTGCAGTTTAATGGACAATAAAGATGAATATAATAAGATGGTTGCAAACACGCTTCTTTTACGCAGAAATGGAATTGAAACACTTTCAAACCTTATTATGTCTCAACCAGATGCCGTTTATAATGAAGATTATATTGCAAAGATAGATTATAAGAAGGTTGTTCCATTGGTTAAAAAAGCGTTAAATAAAAACCATAAACAAACAAAAAAAGAAATCAAAATTCAAAATAAAGAAAATAAAAAATCACTGAAAAGCAATGGAGGAAAAATTAAATGTTAAAAATAGCAGTGGTAACCGATAGTAATGCAGGTATAACTCAAAAAGAGGCAGAAGAACTTAAAGATGTGTTTGTCGTTCCTATGCCTTTCACAATTGATGGGGAAGAATATTTTGAAGATATAAATTTGACTCAAGACGAGTTTTATAAAAAATTAACTGACAATGCTGATATTTCAACATCTCAACCTTCTATTGGCACTGTAACTGAATTATGGGAAGATCTTTTGACAAAATATGATCAAATTGTTCACATTCCTATGTCTAGTTCTTTAAGTATGACTTGTGAAACAGCAAAGAATTTTGCACAGAACTATGATGGGAAAATTCAAGTTGTTGATAATCAAAGAATTTCTGTAACTCAGAAACAATCTGTTTTAGATGCTTTGAATTTGGCTAAAGAAGGCAAAAATGCACAAGAAATTAAAGAATATCTTGAAAAGACAAAAAGAGATTCAAGCATCTATATTATGGTTAATACTTTAAAATATTTAAAGAAAGGTGGCAGAGTTACTCCTGCCGCTGCAGCGATTGGGACTCTTTTAAAAATTAAACCTGTTTTGCAAATACAAGGTGGAAAGCTTGATCAATTTGCAAAGGTATTAAATGAAAAGGTTGCAAAACTTAAGATGATTAATGCTATTAAAAAAGATTTAAAAGATAGATTTAGTCAATATGTTGAAAATAATGAAATGTTATTATTTGTGGCTTATACAAATTGCAGAGATAAAGCATTGGTATTTGCTGATGAAATTAGAAAAGAAATACCTAACGTTCCACTTGTATATGTAGATCCTTTATCTTTAAGTGTTGCTTGTCATATAGGTGATGGTGCGATTGCAGTTGCTTGTGCAAGAAAATATGTTAATAGTGTCAAATAAATATTTTAAAATATTATAGTTTAGATTTTATTTAAACTTTTTTGGTAATGGTTTAATAAAGTAAATTTAGATTTTAATTAATTTTATTTATTTTATATTAAAGAACATTATTAGGAGATATTATGAAAAATAAATTTGAAAATAAAGTAGTTGTGATTACTGGTGCAAGCAGTGGCATAGGATATTCAATCGCTAAATTATTATTTAGTAAAGGTTGTAAAGTTTATGATATTTCAAAAACATTAGTCAAACATAACGAAATTGTTGAAGGGTTTGAGTGTGATGTAAATAATATTTCTCAAGTCGATGAAATTTTGCAAAAGATATTTGAGAAGGAAGGAAAGATAAATGTATTTATCAATAATGCTGGCTTTGGAATTGCTGGAGCAATAGAAGATACAAAATATGAAAATATTTATAACTTGGTAAATACAAATTTATCTGCTGTTATAAGTTTATCTGGTGTTGCTGTTAAATATTTAAAACAGTCAGGTGGCGGGAATATAGTCAATATTTCATCAGTAGGTGGAATCATTCCGCTTCCATATCAGGCAACTTATAGTGCAACAAAAGCGGGTGTAGAAATTTTTTCAAGAGCTTTTGCAAATGAAGTGAGAGATTTTAACATTAAAGTTACTGCTATTTTGCCAGGAGATACAAAAACTAATTTTACAAAATCAAGAATTATTGACCTTGATAAAAAAGACGAAAATTTTAGTAAAAGTGTTGTTAAATCTATCAAAAAGGTTGAAAAAGATGAACAAACAGGAAAAAGTCCAGAAAGTGTTGCTAAAGTAGTTTTAAAAGTTTTAAAGAAAAAACATCCACCCCTTAGAAAAACTGTTGGGTTTGAATATAAACTGGTTGTATTTTTACCAAGAATTTTATCTACTAAATTTATGAACAAAATATTGCATAAATTATATGTGAAAAAATAATAAAAAGATTTATTTTTATTTTACGAAGAAAAACTTCTATTTAGAAAGGGGAATTATGGAAAAAGAAAAAAGCGAAAATCAAATGTTGTTTAAAAATGTAAGCAAAATGAATGAAGATGAAATAGTTGTATTTCAAAATTATGCCTTAAAGAAAACTATTATTCTCTCATCAGCACTTCTTATAGGTTTTTGTGCGTTAATTGGTGTTGGAATTTGCTTTGCTCAATTATATTTAGGTGTTGCAGTTATCATTGCTGGTGCTTTAGGTGGTGGCGTGCTTATGCCTTTTTTGATGAAAGATTCTGTCAAAAAACAAAACAAGTTGATATTTGGCGAAAAGAAGTATCTAAATCACTTTGAGTTTTACAACGATTATTTAATGGTTACAAGCGAAAGCACAACTTCTAAGGAAAGCAATGACTATCAAAAGGTTGCAGAAGAAAAGGTTTTATACAGCGATTTATTTCAAGTGGTCTTATATAAAACATATATGTTTATTTATATAAACAAATCTCAAAGTTTTGTTTTGAACCAAAGAGGCATGACGTTAGGAACAGTTGGCGAATTAGTCCCATTTTTAAAAGAAAAAGGGCTTAAAATTGTTGATAAATCTTCCAAAGTTGATGAAAGCAAAATTATTGCAAATAAGAAAAAGGCGTAGTTTTTATATTATTTTTCGTAAAAATGCTTTAAAAATTTAAAGCATTTTTTATTAAATCTTATTTTAAATTAATTGCCAATTTGATTTTCAATTAGATATTCTAAAAGATTGATTTCTGTTTGTTTAGTTGTTATAATATAGTCAGTTTTAAAAAATACGTTTTTAAGGAGTTTTAAGTGAAAATTTTTAAAAATCTTCATTCTGCATTTAAAGAAGATGGACATAAATTTTTATGTAGAGATGAAAAAGATTGTTGGAGATATTATTCAAGAGAAGGTTACAGATCGTCTATATTTTTGATAGCAACTAGATTTAAAGATGGTCATGCTTATGCAGTTGTTCCTTCTGATTTGCTTTTTTCAAGCACTCCTGTTTATATTGATGAAAAGGGGAAAATGAGAGGAGATTTTTCTTTAGCATATCCTTTTAACGATGGCGTAGGTTTAATTATATCTAAAGATAAAAATAACTGTTACTATTTTGTTGATGAAAATTTGAGACGTGTTAGTCAAGATTATTTTCATGCGAATTCTTTTAATGAAGGATTTGCAGTAATTCAAAAAGAGGAAAAAGGTAAAATGTTTTTTATAGACAAAACTTTTTCAGAAAGCAAAGATTGTTTTAAATATGCATCAGATTTTCATCAAGGATATTCTATTGTTAAAGATGATAGTTTTAAAGGTGTTAAGTTTCGTGATTATAATGGAAGATTATCTGAAGAATCGTTTGTTGATGCAAAACGATATGGAGATGGCTTCGCTCCAGTTTTGCAAGAAGATGGGAAATGGAGATTTAGAGATTTAACGGGGAAAATAAGTGAAGATGAGTATGAAAAGGCAGAGGAATATCATGATGGCTTTGCACTTGTTCAAAAGGTTGATGGAAAGGATTATTTCTTTAGAGATGTCAACGGACAATTAATTGGACCATTCGCAGAAGCAGAAAATTTTCGTTCAGGATTTGCTGTCGTTAAAAAACAAGCAGAATATTATCCAAGATATCTTGATATGTTTGGGAAGTTAAGCGAGAATTTTAAATATGCACAGTTTTATAATGATGCTTTTGGAGAAGTTCAAATTGATAATCGAATTTATAAAAGGGATATGACTGGAAGGTTGAGTCAACATGAAACTTTGCTTGGTAATGAGTTCTATGAGTTGGTGTATGGTTTTTGTAAAGTTGAAGATTTATCTGAAGAATTCTTTAATGATAAAGAATATTGCAAAATGCTTTTCAAATTAGCAGAAGCAAATAAGTTGACCCACACTATGCAAGATGTTTCACATATTTTAAATTATGTTGTCTCAAAGCAAAAGAAAAACGAAGAGAAAAAGGAGAATTTTACGGATAGGGAGCATGAATTGTAAAACAGTTAGTTTACATACGAGAAGTCAATAAGCACATATATTAAGCACATATATATTGTTATATAATATATATAATATATATTTACTATATATAATATATTTGTAAATTATCATAAAATTAAGGTTAAATAATAAAGGAGAAATATGTTTTCCGAAGTTATTGAAGTAGGTTTTTGTTTTTTGTTTATTTTTTGCTTATTTATCCTAGATATTTTGTGGAAATTTATAATTAGAATGTCATGGAGACAAAAGAAAAATCCTAAAGATAAAGCAAATTATAACTTTATACAAAAAATATATTTTCAGGATATAAAATATAAATTACCAAAATCAATATATATATTAAATTTTATATTATCATTTTTATTTTTATTGATTTCTATTATTCTAATAATTAATATGGTTATTCAAAATATAATAACTTCAATCATTGCTGATATACTTGGGATAATATATTTGGTATGTTTATTTTCAGAAAGTATTTTTATTGGTTTAAATTATAATTCCTAATATTTCTTTATCTAAATAAGTGATAACAAATAAAGAGACGTTTTGTTTTTAATGAAAAATACAAAAACAGGTAAAACTAATTGCCTGTTTTTTATTTGATAAATATCCTAAATTTAAGCATATAATTTAATAGTTTTATATAAAATAGCAATGATTTTTTGAAAATTAGAAAATTTTATAAATCATAAAATTGTTTTTGATTACCTAAAAATTAAAGAAAATAAGGGATTTTATCGGCGAAAATGCGAACACGCGGTGATGTGTCGGGAGATACTAAAAAAAATCTAAAAAAAGTTAAAAAATTTTTATTTTTTTTTGAAAAAAGTGTTGACATTACCTTTTGAGTTGTGATATTATACTCATGCTAACGCAAAAGGAAGCAGGTTGCTTCAGTTAGCATAGAACCTTGACAACTACATAATAGAAAAGTTTTACAGAATGTAAAACGAGCAACAAATATTCAATTATGTTAATTTTTAATGTAATACGAATATCTTTTGCAAAATTCAATTTACGCTGAGTAAATGAATAACAAGAAATGTGAGTCTTAAAATTTAAGATTTGTGAAAATGCTAAGATTATCCAAATTTCATTATTTTATAATGATTAAGCTACAAAGAGCATATAGGGGATGCCTTGGCACTAGGCGCCGATGAAGGACGTGATAAGCTGCGATAAGCAACGGGGAGATGCAAATAATCTGTTATCCGTTGATTTCCGAATGTGGAAACACACTACAAGTCATGTTGTAGTAACATAACATGAATTCATAATGTTATGTGGGGAACCTGCTGAACTGAAACAACTAAGTAAGCAGAGGAAAAGAAAGTAAAAAAACGATTGTGGGAGTAGTGGCGAGCGAAACTGCAAGAGCCTAAACCTAGCGAAGAAATTTGCTAGGGGTTTAGGACCGCGATGTGATAGGTTTGACGATAGGTGAAGACTTCTGGAAAGTTGAACGAAACAGGGTAATAGTCCCGTAACCGAAATTGAAAAAACCATCTAGCGAGTTCCAGAGTAACACAGGACACGTGAAATCCCGTGCGAAGATGTGAGGACCATCTCATAAGGCTAAATACGACCTAGTGACCGATAGCGAATAGTACCGTGAGGGAATGGTGAAAAGAACCCCGGGAGGGGAGTGAAATAGAACCTGAAACTGTATGCTTACAAGCAGAGAAAGGACGACTTGTCATGAGACAATAGTCTGATCTCGTACTTTTTGTAGAACGGGCCGGCGAGTTACGGTATGTAGCAAGGTTAAGTGCTTAAGGC
>CALWRN010000020.1 GCA_944383975.1 uncultured Clostridia bacterium
AAAAACCAGCTATGCAAACTCAAATAATAGGTATAGGTGCTGAGTTAATTGTAAGAAATGGAAGATTAATGATAGCAGATGTTTTGGTAAATTCCCCTGCTGAAAATGCTGGATTAAGAAGCGGAGACTTTATAATAGCAATAAACAATCGAGTAACTGATGGATTATCTTTATCTGAAGCAACTAATAAGATTTCAGGTAAGGAAAATACTATTGTGCATTTATCCATTTTAAGAGAGGGCAATAATATTCCTATAGAATATCAGGTTAAAAGAGCTAAGATAACTGATTTTAATATCTCTACAAAAACATATACTAATAACTCACCGGATCAAGGTTATGTATATCAGAACGGTAAACGTTATAAAGAAGTGTATAATAACGGAACTAAGAGATATTATGTAGAAGCCCCAGATATGAGTAGCCAAAATAATTTAAATAATACTGTTGAAACAATAAATAAAGGTAATCAAGCTGTAAATCAATTGTTGCGAACTATTAAAATGTATGGTTATAGATTTTAAGAGGTGATATATGAAAAAATATTTAAATTTATTATTTATTTTGGGTTTATTATTATTAACTTCAAATATTTCAAAGGCTGAAAATTGGGTAGATACAAATGCACCTGGTGAGAATTCTGTGTTATTGGATACAGATAGTATTCGTACCAATAGTGATTATGTATTCTATAACATTAAATATAAGAAAGATGACGGAACTTTGGGACCCAAAGAAGTACTTGTAATTACAATGCAATCAGATCCTATAAATAATACTGCAGCTTATGTCGAGTCTTCCACTTTTAAAGAATATATTAAAATGGAAAATCCATATGCAAGAATTGGTGTTATGCAAAGTGGTCAAATGACATCAATAGAGTCAACTGATGTTATTTATAATGCTCATAAAATGGCTTGCGATATAGCACTTAAAAATAAGATGAATATTTCTAAAGGTAGTAATATGGATTACAATGCATACATTCAAGAAATGCAAGGCAGAATAAAAATGGGATGGCATCCAAATTCTTGGAATTTTGATGATGTAATTGCAATTTTAAGAATTAATAGAGATGGAGAACTATTAAATTATAGAATTTCTAAATCATCAGGTAGAGAAGATATTGATAGGCTTGCGCTGCTTGCAATAAAAAATGCTGCTCCATTTAAACCTTTACCACAAATCAATACGGACAAAACTGTAGATATAGAACTTACATTTAGTTCTAATAATGTTGTGATTTCAGCATCAACTAATGCAGGGATTAATGCTTTAACAAATAAACAAGAAACAACTAATGCTACTCAAAACGTATTCGTACAAAACTATGAAGAATCGTCTAATGCAGAAAAATTTATCGATGTAATCAATAAAGGTAGTAGTGCCGGTCAGAGTATATTGAATACAATACAAATGTTTGGGAGATTTTAGTTTTGAATAAAAAAAATGTTTTAATAACTATTATAACAGTAATTGTTTCTTTTACTTTATGTTGGTTAATGCAAGATATTTTCTATCCCAAATTACCTGCAGAGCAAATAGATTCTTTGATCAATACAGCGGATGATAAATACTATTCAGAAGATTACATAAATGCTGAAAGACTGTACAAGCATATAATAAAAGTATCTGGAACAGCATCTTCATATGAACTTCTTAATAGGTCTCATGCAAAATTACAAATAAAAGACTATGAAGGTGCCATAAAGGATTTTGATAATGCAATTGAAATTGATCTTCAGCATGGATGTGATAATGAATGTTATATTGGACATGCAGGTGCTTATTCCACCATGATTTCTATCATTGCTCAAAATTTATATACAGAACTAGATAAAAAAGATAAAAGTTCCGAGGTATTAGAAAACATTGAAAGTAAACTGTTAATGCTTAGACTTAAACGAATTATTAAAAAATATAATAAAACAGATATTGCTAAATATAGTGCTCTATATCCTTGTGAATGGGGATCTTGTCTTATAGATAAAGGGTTAGAGTTATATATACTTGGAGAGTATGAAAAGGCTCTGGGTTATTTAAATAAAGCTATTTCTGAGTATCAAAGTATTGAAAATGTAGAGCAGACAAATTTATGTCAAAGTATTGTGGATAGAATAAATAAGGTATATAAGAAATGAAAAAATTATTTGTATTGCTTTTAAATTTTTTAATTTTTAGTTCTTCCGCAATTGCTCAACGTACAGATATATATGATGCTTCAGGACGCCTTACTGGTTATTATGAAAAAGATTCTTCAGGGAATGTGATTGAATACGATTCAAATGGCTACAAAGTGTTTAGTTATCAAAAAGATGCATCTGGGCGTACTGTGAAATACGATAAAAATGGTTATATAGTAGGGAGTTTTGAAGTTGATAGTAATTATACTACAGAATATGATGCTGATGGTTATAGAAAAAATATTTACACAAAAGATCCATCAGGTAATACGGTGCAGTACAATAATTCCGGTAGTATTGTAAATACTTATAAACCTGAAAATTATGGGTTTGGGAAGTATGATAAGAATGGTTATTTGATTAACACATATTCTAAATAGAGGGTTTTATAATTTCCTCGCAAACTTTTTATATTAAATAAAAGGAGGAAACTAATGAACAAAACAACATCTTCAAAAACAAGTATCAAGGACTTGAATGCTGAGTTCGCACGATTATTTAAGGCTTATGGCTTTACAAAGGCAGTAAAGATATTAAGAGAAAGCACTGATGGTACTGCTGAAGGCTTTACTCAGCTAGATGCTCTCAAATTGAGTTTGGAGGACCAACCATATGCAGTGTTTGTAACTTTTGAGCAAACAGAGAATGATGCTGAATACAAGCAGCAAGTGATGAATTTTGAAGACAATTTACTTGATGCATCTTATAGATTTTTAAATTTAGATGTTATATCAAAAACTAAACAGAATGTACCCATAATAGGTTATCTGGTTTGGGATGACAACTCTAAAACCGATGATGAATTATTTTATACAATAGAGAACTGGAAAAAAGACTATAACAAGGCAAGAGTATTAATCTATAAGGGCAGGATCTAAACTTCATCATATGTCGGGGTTCATTTTCTAGGAGTGGTGTTGATCACTCCTTTTTTTTAGTTATTCAGTTTTCGGAAGTACATATTCAAGCTCAATTATATTTTGTCCGTCCGGACTTTTATTCTTAGAGAGAATTCTGTATTCAGCACCGCGTGGGTATAAAACTTCCCCTCCGTTAGCACCGCATCTGGAAATTTTAGCTCCCTTCGGGGTACGAATAACTAATAGTGTTTGTGCAAATCGTTGTGCAAGTTCTCTATGGAAAGCTCCATAAGCATAACCTTCATCAGGAACAATAACATCACCAATTTGTCCATTAATTATATTAGAAATATACTTGTCAGCTACCCCTCTGTAAAATACACAGTCTTTTTCAAGTGGTGGCAAATTTGCCATTTCTTGATCTATTTTATCCATACGTGGTTTGAGGTATTTAATTTCATCAGGATCTTTCATTTCGCCTTTTACAAACTCTCTTACCCTGTTATTAAAGCCATTTATAGCACCATGTTCTTCTACAACTGTTTTTTCAGAAGTCAAAGGCGCTGTATCAAATCGCAAATCATGATTTCCCTCAATCATTCTGAATTCCAATTCTGAAATTCCTTCAGAATTTTCAAGTTTTTGTCTATAAAGTTTCTTTATTTCATTATCAGAAAGCGGGATATATTTTTTGTATAGTTCTACTGCCTCATCAAAATTTTCGGTTTTAACACCTGAAATAGAAATATAATTTTTGATAGTATCACCATCTGCTTCAAAATTTCTTACATGTAAATTTCCCACAGCACAATAATAATTACTTGTGGGTTTTCCAGTTACAGGATTGTAAATTTCAAGTTGTTTCCAAATTGTAAATGGACCATTGTCTTGATTGTATTTGCTTATTAATTTTCCTTTTTCATTAAAAGCTTCTTTTTGGAATACAACATCTGATTTAATAATATTATAATTACGGTCGTATGTGTTTCCTATAATTTCTTGCAAAACTAGTTTTCCAGTTTCTGGGTCAAATGTTGTAACTTTATTAACTTTGCCTAATTCTTCATCATAAATGCTTACTGCCCTTTTAATTAGTTTTCCATCTTTAAAGGTTTCTACAATAGTTGATAAAGTTTCCTTATCCACTCTAGTTCTAACGCCTGTAAAATATTTTTCAGTATCAATTATTTCTTCTTTTCTAGGTTTTTCTACAACTTCTTCTAAAGATTTGGGGGGTTGTTCATTTAATTCAGTATTTGCTTTCTTATTAATTTTTTCGGGAATGTTTGAAGTGGAAATTTCTTGAGCTTGCTCGTTTATTTTCAGAGGAACAGGTTCTTGTGTATGATTAACAAATTCATTAGATTTTTTTGTTAAATTTGAAGTTTTTTTCCCTTTTGTTAAATAATAAATTCCACCGAGAGTTGTGGCTGCAAGTGCTACAAGTCCTAAAAGTTTAACGGTTGAAGAAGAATTAGTATCTTTTTCAACATTTTTAGATTCGTTGTTTATTTTTATCGTATTATTTACTTTTGGAGATTCGCCAAAACTTATTTTTTGAATCATGAATTAATCTTCCTTTACAAATATCTCTATAATGATATAAAAACATTAAAAACAGGAAAATTGCCAGATTTAATTTATATACGTTACAAAAAGTTACTATGTTAAATTATTCCAAATTAAATACTACATATTGTTTTATTTAAAATTGGACTTATTATTTTTATATTTCATAAAAGTTATTTTCAAACAGCTTTACCAATTTATAAAAAGAAGTTGGTTTCATTCCAAGTCTTTTCATAGCTTCCCTAGCAGTAATTTTTTTTGCTTTCCATGTATTGTAAGTTTCTATCCAATTACTCGGATACTCAATAGCAGGTCTGCCAAGTTTTTTCCCTTTAGCTTTAGCACATGCAATCCCTTCCGCTTGTCTTTGTTTAATGAAAGCTCTTTCTTGCTCTGCAACATACCCCAGTAGCTGTAAAACTATATCTGATATTACCTGCCCTATAAGTCCATCGGTTCTAGTTGTATCAAGTAGAGGGAGATCAATTACCCTTATATTAGCACCGATTTCACCTGTAATTTCTCTCCACTCATCACAGATTTGCTTGTAATTTCTTCCAAGTCGGTCAATAGATTTGATAACAAGCAGATCCCCTTTTCTAAGTTGAGCTTTCATAGCCTGATACATAGGGCGATCAAAATTTCTTCCGCTCAATTTATCAAAAAAAATATCTCGTTCATTAATCCCCATATCAAGCATAGCCTGAACTTGTCTGTCTTCATTCTGATCAGCAGAAGATACTCTACAGTATCCGAAAGTTTTAGTTTCCATAAAAATCCCTTTTTGTTTCTGCGTCAATTATACAAAAAGTATTTGGGAATCTCTATATACAAAGCGAACATTCGTAAAATAATTTAACAAGATTAACGAACAATATTTAAAGCTGAAATCCTATGACCGTAAAAGTGTACTTAATTGAACACCATAGGTAAACACTTATAAACAACTTTGAAATATTATGGACAATTGTTTGTGTACAATTTTATCAATTTAACAAGCAGTGCGTCATAAGTGCGTCATTTTATAAAAGTAGAGGATCTTGTTTTTTTTGTCTATTGTATTAAAACATATTTATAATAAGCAAAAAAAAGTTGCCATTTGAGGCAACATTAAATAAACACGAGGATATTAAGAGAGAGAGTATAAAAAACTTCTTTTTAATCTGCTTTCATTATCTTGAATTGCTGATTAGTAATTTATAATATCCATTTCCAATCTTAAATTTTTGATTTCCCTTACTCTTATATAAAGTATTTTTTTTTTTAAGAATTTACAAAAATATTTTTTATTGTTAAGAATTTGTTACAAAAACTGTCTTAAATATAGCTATATTAGTAATGTGGTTGTCAGAAATTTAATAAAATGATATAATCCAAGAAAGAAGAGGTGTATTAAGTGGAAGAAGTTTTGAAAAATTCAAAGTTTAATGTTGTAGCTTTTTTAAAAAAAGCTGTAGAGGTAGGTGCTTCAGACGTTCATTTACAAGTTGATGAACATCCAGCAATGAGAATAGATGGTAATATTGTTAAAGTTGATATGCCAATTTTAACAGAGGATGATATTACAGTTGCTTATGATCTGCTTTTGCCTGGTCATTTTAAGGGGAATGTTAATACTGTATTTGATTTGGATTTTGCATATGAAATTAAAGGAGTCTCTCGTTTCCGTGTAAATTTAAGTCGTCAGTTAGGTCGTAATGCATTAGTAATAAGAACTATCCCTTATGAAATAAAACGAATTTCTGAATTAATGTTACCTGAATCTATTGAACAGTTTGCAAGTTTAAACAACGGGCTTATTTTAATTACTGGACCAACAGGCTCAGGAAAATCTACAACAATTGCTTCTTTGATTGATTATATTAATATAAATTACCCAAAACATATTATTACTGTTGAGGATCCTGTTGAGTTTATATTTACAAATAAGAAATCATTAGTTTCTCAACGTCAGGTTTTAATTGATACGCCAGGTTTCCCAGAAGGAATTAAGTATGCCTTAAGACAAGATCCTGATGTTATATTTATTGGTGAAATTAGAGATAGGGAAACTGTAACTGCTGCATTGAAAGCTGCTGAAACCGGTCACCTTGTTCTTGCAACCATTCATACTAATGGTGCTATTCAGACTGTTAATAGAATTGTTAATATGTATGAACCTGCAGATAGAGATTTTATTAGAGCACAGTTGGCATCAATTTTGCGTGGAACAATTTCTCAAAAATTAGTACCAGTAGCAAATGGTACCGGTAGACGACCTGCTTGTGAGGTATTAGTTGTTACTCCAACTGTTAAGGATTTTATACAAAAGGATAAGTTGGAAGATATATATAGTCTTGTTAAAAAAGGTTCATTTAATAATATGATAACCATGAATACATCTCTTTATAAGTTGTATGAACAAGATCTTATATCAGAGGAAGTTGCGATATCATATTCTGACAATAAGACCGAATTACAACAAATGTTGCGTGGAGTATATCATGGTACATTTGGTGGATCTATTTAAGTAGTAGGGTAGTTCTAAATATACTAATGAATAATTTTGTAACAGATGCAATTAATTTGAAGTCATATAATCTTAGTGAAGCTGACAAAATAATTGTTATGTATTCAAAAGATAAAGGATTAATAAGGGGAGTTGCTAAGGGGGTTAAAAAACCTAAAAGCAAGCTTGGTGCTAGAATGGATATTCTTGTTGCCAATAAGTTAATGCTTTATAAAGGAAAGACTCTTGATCGAATTTGTCAGGCGGAGGCTTTAAATACTTTTCATAAGACTCGTCAGGATATGGATAAGATTTTTTATTCAATGTATATTTCTGAGGTTGTGAGTAATTTTGGTGTAGAAGATGATCCATGTTCTAATGAAGTGTATGAACTTTTATACAAAGCTTTGGAAAAGATTTCAAATGCACAGAATAAAGTAGAAATTTTACTAACTGTTATTAAATTTCAGTTAAAAATGATGCAAATTTCAGGTTTTGGAATAGAATTTGAGACCTGTTTGTGTTGTGGAAATAAAATAGGTTCTGAAAATATGTATTTTTCATCCCAAACAGGTGGGGTTGTATGTCAGCATTGTAATGAAAAATATAATTTGAAAACTGTTATGCATTACAAAATTAGAGATTTTCTTTATAGTCTTTTAGTTGTAGACTTAGACGAAGGTTCTGAATATGATGAAAAAGCAAATGAAAAAGTTTGTTTAGTTTGTTTTAATCTTTTAAAAGGTTATATCGATATTCATTCGTCTAAGAAATTTAAATCAA
>CALWRN010000021.1 GCA_944383975.1 uncultured Clostridia bacterium
AAAGGATATCCACAAGTCTCATTTGGTATTGTAACTTCTTTTACGTATGGAGTTGAAGAGTAAGTAGATCCAGTTTCGTCAAAACGAACATTATATCCATTTTTTTGCCAAACAGCATATAAATAAATGTTGCTTGAGGTATCACTCGTTGTATCTTTAAATGAATCGCCACCATAATAATCAGGAGTCGTATCAGTTGAAGAACGAGACCAGCCTAAAAAAGTATAACCCTCTCTTGTAGGTCTTTGCTCTGTAATAGTCGTTCCGATACCTGATAAAAAATAATCTGCTTGTGGTGCATTTGTTCCACCATTAGCACTATAAACGAGTTTATAACTATACCTATAGACAACATAACACATCCCTGACATTGTATTTGTTGCTTTATCATCATCTCCTATTGAACTCACTGGAGCATTACTTCCAAATTTATACCATGTATAAGAAGTGCTTCGTGATGTAGAGTTCCCATCATCATCAACTCCGCAAAATTGCCAGCCAGTAGTATTTACTGTTGATTTATATGTATTTATTTCTATTCTACCATGTCTATTAACTGCACCCCACCAATTATAATAATAGTAATAAAATGCAGATATGCCATTGACTTGATTTTTTCCATTTCCACTATAACTTCCACCAGAATATCCTAATTGAGCATCAAAATTGGCTTTTGTATTTGATTCATTTTCATACCAACCAACATCAAAACATCCACCAACTCTTGAAGTAGATGTTTGTCCACTTCCTGAACCTTCAGCCTTTGTAGTCTCTGAACCTGCTGCTTTATAACTTTTTGTGCAGACCTGAAATGTAAATTTAGACTCGGCTTGTGTTTGATTTTCATAATCATCTTTTATAATTAAATTATTGCTGGTCAACAAATACACACCTACAGAAAAAACAATAAGTGTAAATAATAAACAAATATATTTGATTGTATTTTTCACCATTCTCTCCCTATTATTAATATAACAAAATGTCTCTATATAATCAAATTAAATTTATTATTTTAGTTATAAATTAATATAAATTAATAATATAAATCAATATTTAGTATTTAAGCTATTGATAAATTAATAAAATCTTATGCAACTAAAAATTAATTCAAACTACTTGTTATTCTTGTTTTTATTGCATATTTGCTTGCTTCTGTTCCTGAAATTGCTCCATCTCCAACAGCACATGCTATTTGTTTAATATTTCCTTCCCTAACATCGCCACAAACAAATACTCCTTCTTGGCTTGTTCTCATATTTGCATCGCTTTTTATATAACCTTGCTCGTTCAGTTCTACCTCTCCTTTCAATAAATCTGTGTCAGGAGTTCTTCCAATGGCAACAAATATTCCATCAACATCTATTTCTTTTTCTTTTTCATTTTGAACAAAAACTAATTTTTCTAATTTATTTTCACCTTCAATTGCTTTTGAATAAGCGCCTTTCAAAACAGATATATTTTTAAAACTTGCAAGTTCACTTTCTGCATAATTATGCAATTTCAATTTTTCTTTTGTAAGAACAAAAACTTTTGAACAAATGTCTGCCAAATATAAAGCATCAGAAACTGCTGAATCCCCTGAACCAACGACAGCAACACTTTTATTTTTAAAAAAATTGCCATCACAAAGTGCGCAATAACTTACACCCTTTCCTTTAAACTTTTCTTCACCATCAATTTTTAACTCGCGTGGATGACTCCCTAAAGCTAGAATTACACTGTATGCTTGATATGTGTTTTTTCTACATTTGATAGTTTTTATCTTTTCACTTAACTGTAAACCAACAACTTCCTCTGTAAAAAATGTTATGTCTAAAGATTTTGCATGTTCATAAAATTTCATAGCAAGTTCAGCACCTGAAATACTTTTAAAACCGGTATAATTTTCAATTTCTCCTATAAGATTTAATTGTCCACCTGGCATGTATTTTTCAATTATTGCAACACTTCTACCAGCACGTTTAGCATATATTCCAGCAGTTATCCCAGCAGGTCCTCCACCTATAATTATAACATCAAAAATCATAACAACTCCTTTTTATATAATGTATATATTATTAGTATTAGCAATCAATGTATGTTTTTGCATAAAACTTATTTACCTTTAAACGACTACATAATTTATACAATCTAATTACTTTTATTCTATAGATTATAGTATACAAAATTTTTACTTTTTGAATCAAACAAATATCTTGATTTTATTGTAAAAAACAAAAAAGCCCTTTATATAAGGACTTTTTTAACAAAATTTTATAATTATTATAAACAAAAATATTATCTCTTAGAGAATTGAGAAGCTTTTCTTGCTTTCTTAAGACCATATTTCTTTCTTTCCTTCATTCTTGGATCACGAGTAAGAAGTCCAGCTGCCTTAAGATCTTTTTTATACATTTCATCAGCTTTTACAAGTGCTCTTGCAATACCATGGCAAATCGCACCTGCTTGACCAGAAATTCCACCACCAATTACACGAACGATAATATCATATTTGTCGCCTGTATTTGTAACTTCAAATGGTTGACGAGCAACAAGTAAAAGAGTATCTCTTTGAAGATATTCTCCCATATCTTTTCCGTTAACAACATATTTTCCAGTTCCTGGGAAAAGTCTAACTCTTGCTATTGATTTTTTTCTTCTGCCAGTTGAAATAATTTGACTAACTGACTTTGTTTTCTTTTCTGCCATTAGATTCTAACTCCTTTTATTTCAACTTTTTCAGGTTTTTGAGCCTCATGTTTATGATCAGCATCTTTATAAACATGCAATCTTGTGATTTGTTTTCTTCCTAAAGAAGTTTTTGGAAGCATTCCTTTAACTGCAACTTCAACTGCTTTTGGTGAATTAGTTGCCATCAAAGTTCCATAATCAATTTCTTTAAGTCCACCAACGTATCCTGTGTGCCATCTAAGTTTTTTATCTTCAAGTTTCTTTCCTGTAAGAACAACTTTATCAGCATTGATAACAATGCAGTAATCACCACAATCAACGTGAGGAGTATATAATGTTTTGTTTTTACCTGTTAAGATGTCAGCGACCTGTGAAGCCACTCTACCAAGTGGAACATTTGCTGCATCAACAACGAACCATTTTCTTTCAATGTCCGCTGATTTTGCCATATATGTTTTCATTTAATCCTCCGAATTAATTATGTCCACAAGGCCTTTTCATCTGTGGGGCTAATACAAACAAAAAACGCCTCAAATTAAGACGTTTATATTTTATATAATATTAGTTATAATGTCAAGCATTTTATATGAATTTATTTAAATATTTTTATGTCTTGCCTTTATTGCAATATTTTTTGTTACAATTGTTATTCTAGTTCATCTTCTAAGTTTTTTGCCATCTCTATATTTGCATACATTTGGCAAATATTTTTAGAAACTTTGCCATAATAAAGCCCCTGTGAATGTATAGAATCTTGGGAAAGTTCTCTCATATGATTCATTAAATTTTTAACGCCTTCTTCCCCTCTTTGATTCTTAATAATATCTAAAAATTGTGGATTAATGATTTTTTTATTTTCTTCAAAATCTTCAACACCTTTCGCATAAATATGCTTATCTATATCAATATCAACCTTGCTTAATGAATTTGATTTTGTTGCTAAATAATTAACAACTCTCTCTATAGTATTTTTGATTATTTTTTCATAATCTTCACCTTCAAAACTTAACTCATTTGGGCAGTATTGCATATAATCTCTAAGATTATCTTCATAACTTTCTTCTTTGAAAAATTGTTTATAATCAGGCAAAGTTTCCATTAGATTTTGTAAACTTTTAAATTGTTTTTCTGCCATTCCTCTATACAAAAAACTATTGTAATTTTCACCAAGTTCCAACTTTAATTTGCATTTTTTATAACACAAAACTATACCATTATATATAGGCCAAAAATTTTCTTCCTTAATTTGTTTTTCTTCTTCAATTATATTTTTAAGTAAATCATTATAAGCATTTTCAATATGTTTTTGTGTCATAATTTCTCCTTTGTGTTTTTAAAAGTATATCATTTTATAATCTAAAATGCAACTATTTGTATACATTTTTTATGAATATTTATACATTTTTATAAATTATTATAAATTTTAAAAAACCTCTTTTTATATAATTAATTTGGTAAAATAAGTTGACTTATTATTATATATATTATATAATTAAGATGATTGGAAATATAATCCAAGTTTTAATTTGGGGGTTATAATTAAACTTATGTTTATTTATAAAATTTGCAATAGCAAATTATCAGCCTTAGATACAGACACTTTTGACTGCTCCCTATTCCCTTTTTACAATGATTTTTCACATGGACAATCCATGTTTACATATATATAACTGAATATGTCAAAAGCAATGTATATGCTGAATTTCCCTAATACCTATTGAGGGGTGCATATCATGGCGAAAAAGAAAAAAGTTGCGTCTTCACGTAACTCTAATATATATAAAAATATTGATAACACTAATAGCGACTCTCAGGAAGAAGATGTCGCCCTTTTTAGTGAAGAAAAAATTGAAAATTCTAATCTTCAACAAAATCCAAATGAAATGGTTTTTGAGCAACATGAAGACGGAAGTTATTCAATAAAAAATAAAAGTGGAGAAAAAATATTTGATGATTCCGTTAATACAATTATACGTGATGATTCTAAAATAAATAAAAAAAATAGTTCTTCGTCTGAAGAAAACGACGATAAACAAAATAAGAAAAGACATCATTTAAAACTTTCTAGAAAAGAAAAAGAAAAGATTTACGAAAAGAAGACTTTTGCAAAAAAAATGAAAACACTTGCAATCCTTCTTGTCCTTGGAGTTTTTACTGGAAGTGGTCTTGGAGTATGGTATTTCAATGTGGCTTTACGCTCTCAAGTTGACTATAGTGCATTAAACCCAAACGACTATATCCAGGATGTCGGAGAAACTCTAGAAACTAATTTTAACATCACTTCTTCTGCAGATAAAGAAAATTGGGTTGCAATAGCTAAATCGCAAGGCAAATCCCCTGCCAACCTATCTGTTGCTGACAACTTTATATTAGCTCAATATAATGTTACTCTTGCAGATAGTTTTATCGCTACTGGCAATGGTGTTGTAAATACACTTGGAATTAATCAATCTGTTTATAGTTCAAAAAAATACGATGGTAATAAATACACTTTTGAAAGTATAAGCAAAGGAATGATGTCTGTCGCTATATGCGATTCTTACATTGAAAACAGTAATAAAATTTCCGTTTATAGTGGTTCTAATATATATGACGACGGAAAAGGTGCAACTTGGAATTATGATAAGGACCTTACTAAATCAGAATATTTGTCTTTAGTTGGCAATTTACCAGATTCTGTTCAACCATATATAGTTTCATCAAAAACAATAATTTCAAGTTCTGATATTACTTATGAAAACGGACTTTATACAATGTCTTTTGAACTTGATCCTATCACAAGTGTTTTAAACTATGTTTATCAAGTTAAAAGAACTGGAGGGCTTAGTGCTTTGCCAGAATTTCAAAATATTTCACAAACAATCGTAATTGATGAAAACTGGAATATCGTAAGTATTGATGTTTCTGAATCTTATAGTGCTGTTGCTTTTGGTATGAAGGTTCACTGTTCGGGAACATTAAAAACAACCTACAATTATAATTGTGATGTTGTTTTCCCTGTTTAATTAAGGAGTTATTATGAGAAAAATTTTTAAATTTCTATCCTATTCTCTTTTATACATGGTGGTTTCTCTTGCTTCAGCTTATGGAGTAATTAATATTTCTATGAATAAAGCTTCTGGATCAACAGATAGACCTGGTGTTGGCGATGCTGAAACATATGTTCCAGCACAACTTACAGCAATGGTTGATAATTTTGCAAATGAAGATTTCTTTGATGTTGACTTGCAGGCTCAAATAAACACTGATGTTGAAGATATTATAATTGAAATTAATGGTTCTATATCAAATACTGGTAGTTTAAGTGATTTGACTGTAGATGGAAATATATCAATAGAACTTCTTAATTCAAACCAACAATTTAATGTGGACTTAAACTATCAAAATGAAAAAGTATTTATTGAAATGTTTAACAATAAATTCATGATTGAAACCTCAAATATTTTAAGTTCTGTTACAACCGTTCTCAATCTTTTAAATATTCAAATGCCTGACTTAGGTGGATTTGACTTAAGCAACTTAGATATTAACACTATTCTTGGTTTATTATCTGATTTAACCGAAACAAAAACAGAAGATTCTGTTATTTTGGACATAGCTGTTCCTGTTATTGGCTCAATTCAATTAACTTGCACACCTAACTATGCTTTAAAAAATATTGCACTTCAAGAAATAACAATCTCTGACGGAATATCACTTTCTTTAAACGGAAATATTGATTACCCTACTCAAGTTTTAATTGAAGAAAAAGATCCTCAGCAATATATCAATCTTTCAAATGTTTTAAATTTGGCTGATAATTTAATTAATTTTATAAATCAAAAGCAATTTGCTTTCGTTTGTGAATTTAATTACAACGACACCAATGTTCTAGCAAATGTTTATGCAGATATTGCCAACATGAATTTTAAAGTTAATTTAACAGTTTTAGATAACAACCTGAATCTATATTTCTTAAATAATACAGTTTATGTTGAATTTGGAAATATTTTTGTAAAGTATAATTTAGAAAATACAGAACAAATAAATTCACTTTTACAATCTTTGAATATTGATTTTGATATAAATTCTATTTTAAGTCTAATTGAAAATTTAAAAAATGGACAATTAACTGAGATAATTGACAGTTTGGGACTTTCTGATAAATCTATTGACTTATCAAAAATTGATTTAGGTATTTTACAAAATATTGAATCACAAGACAATGAAACAAAAATAACTTTGAAAAATATTGGTGAAATTTCAATTATCACAAATGAAGAATCTATTTCAGGATTAAAGTTTAAAAATGATCATCTTTCAGTAAAATTAGATAGCATAGACTATCAAGAAATTAAACTTAATGTTGAAGAATCTTCTTTTGTTGATCTTGCATCAATAACCCCTACTATAAATAATGCGATAAATATTTTAAAATCAAACACATATTCTGGAAACATTAACTTAACATATAATGAATTTGTTGTGCCTATAACTTATACTATTTACAACAAAGATAACAAACTTTATGCTGAGTTTTTAACAAGTATTTATGGACAAAATTTAAGTGTTATTTATTCTGAAAACAACATATATCTTTCTATTTCAGAAACAAATCTTTATGTTGAATGTGATAATATTCAAAATTTAATTGATACTATCTCTCAAATTTTTGGATTTGAACTTAGCAATATTGATATCTCTGATTTGATAGAAATTGTTAAACAATTTATTAATCCTTCAGTTAATCCATTATTGATTACATCTTTAAATGATATCGGAAATGGTTTTGAACTTACACTATTTAATGGATTTAAATTAAATATACTAAACAATTCTAATGAGATTAATCTTAGTGCAAATTATGACAATATTTCTATCTCTGCAAATATTATTGGAGAAAACACTACAACCGAAATTCCACAAATTGACATTAACAATTATACAAATATAGAAAATCTTTTACCAGTTGTAGAAAATGTTTATAACTTAATTATAAATAAAAATATTTTCGTAGAATTTAATGCAACTTATCAAGACATTAAACTTCAAGGTGGTTTGAATTATTCAAACAACAACCTAGAATTTACAGCGCTCGTTACTTACAAAGATTTACAAGCAAATGTAATGTTATATCAAAACAAAATTTATATTTCTTGTGAAAACATCAATCTTGTATTTGACTTGAATGATATTGAAACTGTAAAAGCGTTTTTAACTGATTATTTCAATATAGATCTGACCGAACTTTTAAATAACTTAAATAGTGATATAAACATAAATGAAATTAACTTGCAAGAAATTCTATCTCTTATATCATTAAAATTAACTGATAAAAAT